>JACRLO010000014.1:0-64120 GCA_016235245.1 Nitrospirota bacterium
CCTGTATTTACAAGACGAAGCCGACAAGCCATTATTAACAGTGGCGAATTAGACTGGAGTGCCATTAACCCCGATATATTTGGCTCTATGTTTCAGGCTGTGATTTCCCCTGAGCAACGTGGTGGCTTGGGTATGCACTATACCAGCGTACCTAACATCATGAAAGTGATTGAGCCACTTTTTATGAATGAATTGTACGAAGAATTTGAAGCAGCGAAGGGCAATAGCAAAAAACTCTATGCACTGCTTCAACGAATCCAGAACATCAAAATATTTGACCCTGCCTGTGGTAGCGGTAACTTTTTGATTATTTCCTACAAACAACTTCGCAGATTGGAAATGAAAATCTTTAAGACGATGAACAGCTTTGCCTTTTCTAATATCAGTTTGAGTAATTTTTATGGCATTGAATTAGACGACTTTGCACACGAAATAGCCATTCTGTCTCTATGGCTGGCAGAGCATCAGATGAACCAAGAGTTCCTTAAGGAATTTGGACGAACCAAACCAGCCTTACCTTTAAAAGAAACAGGCAATATTGCACATGGTAATGCTTGCCGCATAGACTGGGAAAACGTTTGTCCAAAAAAGGACGGAGATGAGATTTATATTTTAGGAAATCCGCCTTACTTGGGTTTCAACGAGCGAAGCAAAGAACAGAAGGCTGATATGGATTTTGCTTTGAACAATATCGGAAATATTCAACGCTTAGATTACATAGGGTGCTGGTTTGTAAAAGCGACTGATTACATCCAAGATATTAATTCTCGTTATGCTTTTGTTTCTACAAATTCAATTTGTCAAGGAGAACAAGTAAGTCTGCTATGGCCTCATATTTTCTCTAAAAAACAGGAAATTTGCTTTGCCTTTCAGCCATTCAAATGGACTAACAATGCAAAAGGTAACGCAGGAGTTACTTGCGTTATACTTGGTATTCAGAATGAAAATTTAAGTAATAAATTAATTTTCTCAGAAGGCAGGAGTAAAATTGTAAAAAGTATAAGCCCATACTTAATAGAAGGCAACCCCGTAATAATGACACAAAGAAAGTCGCCATTATCTAATTTTCCTGAAATGATTTTGGGAAGTAGTGGGATAGATGGTGGTAATTTGATATTAAGTTCAGATGAAAAGGCAGCATTCATTAAATCAAATCCTAATTCGGGGAAATTTATAAAATCATTTATTGGTGGTGGTGATTTTGTAGATGGAACAGAAAGATTTTGCATTTGGGTTGATGACAACGAAATAAAAGAGGCGTTAAAGATAGAATCAATCAAAGATAGAGTTGATAAATGTAGAGAATATAGATTAGGAGCAGGTAGGGATGCAAAAAAGGCTGCAAACGTACCGCATAGATTCTTCTACCGAAAACATAAAGATAAAGACGCAATTATTTTACCAATGACAAGTTCTGAAAAAAGAACATATTTACCCGTTGGCTTCTTAACAAATAGAGCAATAGTAAGCAATGGCGTTTTTGTGGTTTACGATGCTGAACCTTATATGATGGGTTTAATAGCATCAAAAATGCATATGTGTTGGACACAGGCCGTTTCTGGAAAACTTGAATCACGTATTAGATATTCAGTGAATCTTGCTTACAATTCATTTCCTTTTCCTGAGATTTCAGAGGAACAAAAACAACATATTACCTATGCAGTGCTTAGAGTTCTTGAAGCACGAGAACGCCACTCGGAAAAAACACTTGCTCAACTTTACGACCCTGATAAAATGCCACAGGGTTTAATGGAAGCACACCATCAATTAGACCTTGCTGTAGAACGCTGCTACCGAAGCAAACCCTTTGAAAGTGATGAGGAACGTCTTGAGTATCTGTTTAAACTCTATGAGCAAATGATAGCAGAGCGAAATGGAGATTTGATTTTTGACCAAACTAAGGCAAAAAGGAAAAGGAAATAATTATGCCTGATATTGTGCATGTGACCTACGCTCAAACAGGGCAAAGCTCAAAAATAAATAGCTTGGGTATGCGTGAAATGCAGGAAAAAGCATATCAGGCAAGAGATGCTCAATACCTTTTATTGAAAGCCCCACCTGCTTCTGGTAAGTCAAGAGCCTTGATGTTTATTGCTTTGGACAAATTAGTTCACCAAGGATTGAAGAAAGTTATTGTAGCCGTTCCCGAAAAAACAATTGGCGGTTCATTTGGCAAAACCAAATTGAAAGACTTTGGCTTTTTCTCAAATTGGGAGCCAACTGATGAATATAACCTATGTACTCCTGGAATGGATGGAAGTAAAAGCAAAGTTCAGGCTTTCAAGAACTTTTTAGATAATGATGAAAAGATATTGATTTGCACTCATGCTACTCTCCGCTTTGCATTTGAAGAAGTGGAAGAATCACAATTTAATAACACCCTTTTGGCTATAGATGAATTTCACCACGTTTCAGCCGATGCCGACAGCCGTTTAGGTGAATTGTTACGAAGTATAATGGCTAAGTCAAATGCTCATATCGTAGCTATGACAGGTTCATATTTTCGTGGAGACACCTTCCCCGTCCTATTGCCTGAAGATGAAGCCAAATTCACCAAAGTAACTTACAATTACTATGAGCAGCTTAACGGATACACCTATTTAAAATCATTAGGCATTGGCTACCATTTTTATCAAGGAAGATACGCTTCTGCCATTCTTGAAATATTGGATACAGATAAAAAGACGATACTGCACATACCAAACGTAAATTCAGGAGAATCAACCAAAGACAAGCACAATGAAGTTGATACTATCATAGATGCAATTGGAGATGTTACAAAGGTTGACCCCGAAACAGGAATCATATTTGTAAAAAGACATTCAGACGGTAAGCTTTTGAAAGTTGCCGATTTGGTAAATGATAATCCGAGAGACCGAGAGAAAGTGATTACTTATCTGCGAGAAATCAAAGTACTTGATGATATGGATTTGATAATTGCCTTAGGTATGGCAAAAGAAGGTTTTGACTGGCCTTTCTGCGAACATGCATTGACCGTAGGTTATAGAGGTTCGTTAACGGAAATCATTCAAATTATTGGGCGTTGCACTAGAGACAGCAGCAATAAAAGCCATGCTCAGTTTACTAACTTAATAGCTCAACCAGATGCAGCAGATGATTTGGTTAGGCTATCGGTAAACAACATGTTGAAAGCTATTACTGCATCGCTGCTAATGGAACAGGTACTGGCACCCAATTTTAAGTTTAAAACTAAACTTTCTGATGATGACAAAGCCGAAGCAGGGGAAATAAAAATCAGAGGGTTTAAAACACCAAGTTCAAAGCGAGTAAAGGACATTATTGAATCTGACCTGAATGATTTAAAGGCTACCATTCTGCAAGACGACACTATGCTGAAAGCGATGCCAGGCAATATTGACTCTGAAGTAATAAATAAGGTCTTAATCCCCAAAATCATTCAAATCAAATATCCTGATTTATCAGAGCAAGAAGTAGAAGAAGTACGCCAGTATGTAGTGGTTGATTCTGTAATTAAAAGCGGAGAAATTAAAGAAGTTGGCGATAAAAGATTTATAAGAATGGCTGGTCAGTTTGTAAACATTGATGATTTGCACATTGATTTGATAGACCGAATTAATCCATTCCAAAAGGCATTTGAGATTTTATCGAAAGATGTAACTGCAAAAGTGTTGAAAGTGATACAAGATGTCATTCAATTAACACGAATTCAAGTTAGTGAAGAAGAGGCTGTATTAATGTGGACAAAAATAAAAGATTTTTATTCTACATTCAAACGTGAGCCTAATCTTAATTCAACAGACCCTCTTGAAAAGAGAATGGCAGAAGTGTTGATTTATATAAAAGAACAAAAAAGAAAACAGAACAATGTCGGATAAGAAGTCATTACAAGATATATTTAATGATGACCCTTTTGGTTTGCTAAATATAAAGCCTTCAACCTCGCCTTCAAGAAATGAAGATGAACGACTCATTGCTTCATTCGAAGAGATAAATGACTTCTTCGAGAAGAACAGCCGAGAACCCGAACAAGGCGGGGGCATACAAGAACATCAATTGTATTCAAGACTAAAATCACTTAGAGAGAACCCGACAAAAATGGAACTGCTCAAAAGCTATGACAAGTTTGGTTTGTTAAACTATGAGCAAAAGCAAATCAATTCGTTAGACGACATTTTGAATGATGATACAATGGGTTTGCTTGACGATGATTCGGAAGGCCTTTTTGACTTTAAACATGTTAGAGAGCAAGACGAAAGAGCTATTGCTGATTTTATTGCAAGACGCAAACCCTGTAGAGACTTTGCCAAATATGAAGAACAGTTTAAGGAAGTTCAAAAAGACCTGTCAAACGGTAAACGCAAGCTGCTTACTTTCACAGAGGATAATTTGAAAGCTGGTATTTTTTACGTTCACAATGGGGTCTTGCTTTTGTTAGAGAACGTAGACTTTGAAGAGGAAGTTCGGCCATTCAAAAGTGGTAGCCGTATAAGAAAAGATGGAAGAACGAGAGTTATTTTTGAAAATGGAACGGAATCCAATATGCTTTATCGTTCTTTATACAAAGCACTGTTAGCAAATGGTAAAGCAGTTTCAGAAAATATAGACAAGGTTAATGAAGGCTTCATTGAGAAATTCAGCAACATAACAGACGAAGATGAAGAAGCAGGGTTTATTTATATTCTCAAATCAAAGAGTGACAAGCAAGAAATAAGGGAAATACAACACCTGTACAAAATTGGTTTCTCCAAAATAGCAGTTGATGAGAGAATAAAGAATGCCAGTCAGGAACCGACTTATCTAATGGCTGACGTTAGAATTGTCATGGCTTATAAGTGTTACAACATGAACCCACAGAAGTTAGAACTATTGCTTCATAATTTTTTCGGCAACTCATGCCTAAACATTGACGTGTTTGACAAAGACGGAAACCGACACACACCAAGAGAATGGTTTATTGCTCCTTTAAGTGTCATAGAGGAGGCAGTAAAGCTTATTGTATCGGGCGATATTGTTAGATTTAGGTATGATAATACCAATGAGACGATTATAAAAAGGTGAGAATTCAGCCCTGCCGAACCTAAACAATTTTCTATTCATTAAGTATCATTCTATGACTTTGCTGAACCATAATTTATGCTCTCGACTAATAGCCTTTTCTGTGCTAAATATTATTTCTCTTAATTCAGCTTCTGAAGTTGAATTTAAAATTAGTTTCTTGAAATCGTTCAGTTCATCCGCTGTCACGCTATAAGTTGTTTTCAGTTCTTCGAATCTCTTGGTTTGTGTCCAAGAAAAAATACTTGCTGCAATTGTTGTAAAAAACCCCAGATACGAAAGATTAGGAATATATTTCATAAGCACCAAAATCGTTAGCAGCATTCCAGTTACCATACAAATTAGACCCGCCAAAAAATAAACCTTGCTGTTAATAGCATTATAGTCTGCTTTCTTTGTGTACCAACGTATTTGGTCGGCAATACGCTGCTTGATATAAATATTTTTTTTATCATCAATGTTCTTATCAAATGAATTCATAATCCATTTAGGATTATCACTGTCATTGTTAGGTGTCTTTGTAATAGATAAGAATTTATTTATATCAATTTCTTTCTTCATTTCCTTTATTCTTGCATGGAAAATTAATAAGGCTTTCTCATAACTTGTATCGTAATTTTCATATTTAAAAATAAATAACCAGCAGTTGCTCATGATGCTCTCAGATAGGAATCTAGCCTTCTGCCATCCTGCCACGTAATTTTCTTTATATTGAATTACCATTAGAATTAGCACAATAACGATAAGAATTAGCTGTGCAAATAGTTGTATATTTTCATATTTTGTTATTGGAGGAATGACTGATATACAAGCGATTCCTAACAATAATCCAATTTGCCCTTTTAGGAGTCCCATATACTTCTTTTGGCATATCTTGGAAATATCATTAAAATACTCGTAAGAATCTGGGCCTATTATTTTTCTATCAAAGTCGTTCTTCGGCACGGGTTTAGTCATAACCAAGCTTTTTGTAGACCCCATCGTTATATTTATAATTGCCTTTTTCGTGCATTGTGTAATCTTCAAGGGCAAATTTAATAATATACGGGGAATAAGGAATGAGAATTTATATCATCATCCAATTGACAGTCAGCAAAATCGAAGTCAATGTTCTTATTTTCCTTCCATGCTTTCATGAGCCTATAATATTTAATATCAGTGCTACTGAAGCCGACAAAAGTTCTTGGCAAACCCATAATAGCCTCCATAAAATATTATTCAGAAGATTGTAATGTCATACTATACCGCCACATAAAAGCAATTATCAATTATCATTGTCTTGTGAAAAACAGGTTTGCTCACGAACACACGTGGTAAAGGTTTAGACAAAAGTAACAAGCGGAGCAGGATTTTGATAGGTATTCTTGACGGTTGCATTATGAGCGAGTGGTCTCTTAAGGGTCTCTCTACAGATAGCCCTCAGACCGTTTTCACAGGGTGCATTGGCATATCTGTATGACCTGTGTGTCCAGAAACCTATGGCACCCCCTGATAGACGCATTTTAGGGCTATTACGGCAGGTGGTCTGACCCATCAGGCAGGGATTATGACCCCTTCATATATCTCGGTGGTCATCTTATGAACTGATGCTCTTCGTGCCGTTACATTTTGGATAAGCAGAACACCCCCAAAACTGTGAACCAGCCATATTACCCTTCTTAGCTGTTCTCCTGACCATATTCGAACCGCATTTGGGACAAACAGGGCTATCTGAGGGTGCTGCTTGCTTTGTTGCCCCAGCTCTCTGAGGTGCTGTCTTCGGGGGAGTCAGATTCACATAATCCATCAGCTTTGCCCCGTCAATCAATTCAATAGGTTTATCCTCTGCAAATTGCTTGGCATCAAGGGTAAAGATACCTGTGGTAATAAAATAGCCAGCCTCATAGTTTAGGTTTGCGTTCATCGCTCCATAAAAATCACGAACCATAGAAAGGCTGACTTTGCTGACCCTATAGTTTTTGCATTGAACTAAGGATGTCTTTCCGTCCTTCCTTACTGTCAGGTCAATGCCCCCATCTTTCAATCCCCCTGTTACTTCAACCGAGAAGCCCATTTTATCAAACATTGACCCTACATATTCTTCGAATTCTTTCCATGACAGGTTCTTTAAATCATCAAGGGTTCTTCTTGTTCCAAAGAAAACTGTTTGATTCTTCTTTTTAGTCGAAATCACAGCATAGCCAATACCAGTGACAATCAGGACAATAGCGGAAAAAATATAGCTGACTTTACCGAACATGTGCATAGCAGGTAGGAACATCATCTCGCTTGATTTTGCACCAACAGGGGCTTGCTTGTTTGTCAGGTATAATCCTAACCCAACAAGAAAGAGACTTATAACAATACCAAAAATAGGATTCTTGAATGCTGCTTCTAAGATGTCTTCAACAAGGCTCTTTTTTCTCAAATCAGTTACCTTCCCCTCACAGAAATCTCACGGGAAATTATAGCGTTATGTGATAGATAAGATAAAGACAGCAGGAACAACAAAAATTAATATTTCTGTAATACTCCTGTAACCTTCTCCTTTTAAAATGTTCATAGTCATAAATCTAATAGAAAGGAGGTAGACAAAATGAACCAAATAGCAAAAGACGCTACTGAAGAAGTATGCCCGTACTGTGATGATACTGCTGATGAATGCAAGGCATCCGTGACATCCCTGAAAATAGGAGCATCGTTAAGGTTGAAGCAGTGCAAGAGCGAAGCCTATGACAATTGTTCTCTGTTTTTGGCTAAGTGCTTAAGAAGCGGTTGGCAATTCCGCTACGCTTCTTAAGCGTTCCCGCCTCTTAGTCTAATCCCGCTTTAAAACCCTCCCCTTGCCCTTCCTTGCGTTTGAACGGCTATATTGTCCTCACCCTTGGTCTTGGTACTTCCACTCCTGTTAGAAGCTCCTGAAGCATCTCTATCGGGTGGAGGTGTCTGCTGCCTCTCATCAGGCTTCTGTTGATGTTCTTGTTCATCTCAAGAACTTTGACGTTCTCCAAGCCTTCTTTCATCTCAATCAGAATCTCAATTTCAAACATTAGCTGAGTCATAGCCCCTAATACCGTCTTGCTTGCCGTTTTAGCAAACCCCATGTCCGTGTACTCAGACATGACCTTAGTTATGACCTCAAGAGAGAACCCCTCTGCCTGAAGGTTCATATTGAGGTTGAACAGGAATTCATCAAAAATATTTTGTAGGTTTTCTTTTTTGACCTTTGTGATGAGGAAGGAATACAGGGTTTTCTCATTGGTGAACAGGATACACTTCCTACGGTCTATCCTCAGTAGGTTGGCGTACCAATTACCGAGACCTTCAGGGGTAGGGCTATCGGGATTTTGGAGGGGAGGGTTTCCGAGTTCCTTCAGGAGTTTGGCTGTGCAGTGGATTAAGGTCACTTGTTACGAAGTCTCTCTTCTTACCAGTTTATTCAGAACGTCTTCCACATCTTGAATAATTATGTTTCTAAAGTCGCTTGAGGGAGTGGTATTGGCTATGTTCAAAGTGCGACCATTATTGTAAAGTTCCCAAATGCTTATACTGGTCTTATTAAGAAATTCAATCATAGATTCGATTTCAGAGATTGATGTTCTGGCAAATAAATTATCCTCATTACCGACTACTCTCAAGCTCTTATGTCCAAAGATAGCACTTCTAATCTGAATATAGTTCCGCCTGTATATGTCTCGTTGACCATTTATTTCTTGCTCAAGCTCATCAAATTCGTTGGCTCTAACAATCTGTTCAGGGATGTCTCGCATGTATTCGACTACTTGGTCAGGGGTTAAGTCCTTGCTTTTTCTAACCGCCAACTGCTCTTTCGAAAATATCGCTAAATTGTTCTTGCAGTAAGCCACCAACTGATAAATAGAAAATGAATCATCACGTGAGTCAAATATTCTTCCTAATGTCATGAAGAAATTAACCTGAAAAGAGTTCAACACTCTCTGCCAAAAGAATCCGTTCCCATTGACTGCTCGGTGAATATTGCCATTTTCAGAAAGAATTTTATAAACAGTTCTTGGAGCAAAGTAACTATCTTCTAAACATAGCACTTCATCCATGAATATATGCAATTTGCCTTCAAACTCAGCACAAATCTCTTTAATGTCAATTTTTGGCATAAGGACCTCAGTTAAGTAATTGCTTCATTGACTGTAACATTTAAGTGAAATATTGCATAAGATTTTTTGTTAAGTCCATGCAACTGCCATGCAACTGAATTTAGGGGGTTTTGGAAGGGGAAATCCTTTAAAATCAATGGGAGGAATGGTCGGGGCGAGAGGATTCGAACCTCCGACCCCCTGCTCCCAAGGCAGGTGCGCTAGCCAGGCTGCGCTACGCCCCGAACTATTTAAAATACAGGAGACAAAAAGGAAATGTCAATAAAAGGCTAAAAGATTTCGGAATGGGAAATGTCAATAAAAGGCTAAAAGATTTCGGAATGCAGTCAAAAGAGATCAATATTTCAGTATTTCAAGGTAGTCAGCGTAGTCTTTCTGGTCATAGCCCGTTGCGCCGAGCTTGCGTATTAAAAAATCATCGGCAGCCATTTTGATGTTCCCTCTGTACTGATTACTTAGGGTTATGGCGTGAGAAAGTGCGGCTGAAGCATCGCCATATTTGCCTGCTGCATTGTAACAAAGCGCAAGACCTAAATAGGGAAGATCAAAATTCGGAGCCCGCTTGATCGCCTCCTTATACGCTGCCGCAGCTTCATCGTGTCTGCCCAGTCGATAATAGGCTTTCCCCATGTTGACAAATGCCTTTTCAGGGGAGGGATAAAAAAGGTTTGATACGGCTTTTTTATAATAAGGGATTGCGGCATCAAACTTGCCGATTTTTGCATGTGCATAGCCCAGGTTGTTATAGGCATCTGAATAGTCAGGGTCAATCCTTACCGCCCTTTCGAAAAACTCGATTGCCTTTATTGTTTCATCAAAATCAAGCAGATAGATTATGCCTATCCCATAGACGGCTTCCTTGTTTTGCGGGTTCATTTCGTAAGCATGCTGGAACTCCACAAACGCCTGCTGGACCTTGCCTTCACTATAATAGCCGACTCCTATTTTATAGCGCGCGGCTGAATTTTGCGTAGCGCTATCCGTAACGAATGAAGCGCAGGAAATCGTGAAGATGAGAAAAAAGAGAAAAAACATACGCATGGGCAGTTTCATTGCCTCGGTATTCAGGACAATCATCATAAGTAAGTTACCCTAACAGATGCCGGAGGGCAAGTAAAGAAGAAACTGCCTTTCGGACATGCTGCCGAATTCCTAATGATCTTTATTTTTAAGAGCATAATACGTAATAAGTTCGGCTGCATCCCAGGGCAGGCAGCTGAGTCTGCTGAAGCCCAGGGTTTCAGCGCAGCCGTATATGGTTTCTATGTCCCCTCCCTCTATCTCAAGGAATTCAGGAATGAAGGCATGCTCGCCGCAATAATGGTCAAGCTCGCAGCGTGTGCCCCCATATTCGTAGCTTGTCCTGTGCTTCTGCATCTCAAGCCACGGCGTATACCCGAGGCCTTCGAGGAGCGTTTTCATCTCCTCAAATCCGGAGACCTCAACCTCGATCTCGGCGCGCTCTTTTGCCAACCTGTTTTCCCTATGAACCTTGAGTGCAAGGATTGTTCTTTTGCCTTCTTTTCTCAGTCTGAGCGCTTTCCCGGCCTTTTTCAGTCTGTCATCCTGCAGATCATAGTAAATGGCATGCATTTCATCGTCAAAAGTCATTTTTGCCCCAAGGGCAATAAGCTTCTGTTCAACCGACTCTCTGTTAATCTCGAGGATTTTGACCTCTATCTCTGTCATCGTGGAGTTCATGTTATTATCGTGGTTCATTCGCTATAATTATATACCGTTGGATAATCAAAATGCAGATAGAGGCCGGAGATATTTTTATGACGATGTTGCTCTGTTTTCTGTTTTCACCGCTGTTTTGAACGAGGCAGGTATATGGACGAACTTTCAAAAGAATATGTGATTTCATTCTTTGACAAGAATCTGCAGCTCCATGGAGACAGACCTGAGGCTGTCCGGTGGAGTGATCAGGGGCAGCGTTTGCATTATGAATGTCTGCTCGATATTGGCAGACTTGACCAGGCGAAGATCCTGGATTTTGGCTGCGGGAAGGGCGATCTTTGTCAGTTTCTTGCTGACCGAGGCATAGAGGTCGATTACACCGGGTATGATATTAATGAAAAACTCATTTCCCTTGCAAAAACGAAGCACCCCTCTGCCCGCTTTAGGGTGTTTGATCTTGCCTGTGATACCCTTGCCGAAGATTTTGACTATATTTTTCTCTGTGGCGTATTCAATCTCAGAATGGCCGGGCTTGATGAGGATATACGGAACACTTTGACCAGGCTTTTTCAGCATTGCCGCAGAGGGTTGGCTTTTAATGCGCTCTCAGACCTGAATCCGAAAAAAGACTTTGAACTCTACTACACTTCGCCCCAGGATATCTTCGGCTTTGCTGTCAGGAATCTCTCTCCATTTGTTGCACTCAGGCATGACCGGATTTTGTACGATTTTACGATGTTTATATACAAAACGCCCTTTCAGTGAAAAGAAGAAGAATGTACATAAAAAGAGCCATTCCAGGATATAGCTTGGTAAAACCGCGACGCTTAAAATGCTCTGCCGTCACAGAATGCCCACAATCCTTTTATGGCTCCCTAACGCTCTTTTAAGCTCCGAACCAGAGGTCGATTTATGTCCTGCGGGGGAGCCGTCCTTGACGTTAACATCGGAATCTTCTCCCGTGTTTAACTCACCAACCGCTCAACCTCCGGCTCAGAGTTTCCTATGTCTTCTTCCTGATTTCATCTTAGCGCTCTTTTGACTGTCCGTCAATATCTATTTTTGTTTATCAGGCGTCTTCGTACTACTCGATAACAATAGCGCGGAAGGGGCAGGAGTAAATGATATTGCCATGTTCAGCATAAATAAACTTTTCAAAATTAATGAACCATGCTCTGTCATCTCTCATCTCGAAAAACAGGGGATATAATTCAGCACAGGCGGAGCAGCCCGTGCATTTGCTGTAATCAATATAGGGGATCAATCTTCCTCCCGTTTTCTTTCAGACTCATGTGATGTGACGCAGCATGGGCGCAGGATAATCAGCCGCAGAATGCAGGAATGATCACGACTGTTTAAGGTTGTACTTCTTTATCTTGTAACCGATCTGTCGCGGGGTGATGCCGAGGATGCGGGCGGCCTTTGCCTGATTCCAGCCGGTCCGCGAGAGCACCTCAATGAGTTTTGTTTTTTCAATATTCTCAATGGCAGAGGGCAGCGCATCCTTCATCTGCGCGGCAAACTTTACCTTAAAGGAGTGGTCCCGGATATTGACCGGCAGGTCGGCCCTGGTCGCTGCTTTGCCTCCACTCATGACGACGAGGCGTTCTACCGTATTTTCAAGCTCCCGCACATTGCCGGGCCAGTCATAGTTCATGATGATGTTCAGCACCTCTGGCGTGATCTGCACAGCCCTGTTATTTTCCTGGTTGTATTTATCGAGGAAGTATTCCTGGAGCAGAGGTATGTCCTCTCTGCGCTGGCGAAGCGCAGGCAGATAAATAGGCACAACGTTCAACCGGTAGTACAGGTCTTCCCTGAAAGCGCCTTCTCTTACCAGGTCTTCGAGGTTTCTGCTTGTTGCCGCGACAAGACGGACATCGACCTTAATCGTCTTTTCTCCCCCCACGCGCTCGAACTCCTTTTCCTGGAGCACCCGAAGGATTTTGGGCTGGAGCGCAAGGGGCAGGTCTCCGATCTCGTCAAGGAAGATCGTTCCGCTGTCCGCAAGCTCGAACCGTCCCTTGCGCAATGCAGCCGCGCCGGTGAACGAACCTTTTTCATGGCCGAACAGCTCCGATTCAAGCAGCCCCTCGGGGATGGACGCACAGTTGAATTTGATGAACGGGCCCTTGGCGCGGGGGCTCATGAAATGGATGGCCTTGGCAACGAGTTCCTTGCCGGTGCCGCTTTCCCCGCGCAGAAGAACGTTTGCCTTAGACGGTGACACCCGGTGTATCGCTTCAAATACCTCCTGCATGCTGTCAGACTGCCCTATGATGTTTTCTACCTTATATCTGGACTTGAGCTGCTGCTTAAGCAGTTCCTTCTCTTCCTGCATGGCCTCGCGCTCTTTCTCCACTTCCAGATGGAGCTTGACGGACTGGGCCATGAGCGATGCAATGATCTTCAGAAGCCTCAGGTCTTCTTCAAAGGAGACGCCCTTTGCGCCGAAGAGCCTGTCAACACTCAGCACGC
This sequence comes from Nitrospirota bacterium, assembly GCA_016235245.1. NCBI lineage: Bacteria > Pseudomonadati > Nitrospirota > Nitrospirota bacterium. The sequence goes on from JACRLO010000014.1 coordinate 13,308, forward strand.
CGAGGACTTCGTTTTTGAACTTGATCGGAACACAGAGGAACGCAACATTCTCCTTCCTGATCATCTGGCGGGCGCCGGTCTTGTTCAAAAAGAGCGGCTCGTCTCCGATATTCGGGATAACGATCGGCGAGCCGAGCTTGGCAACACGGCCAATGATCCCTTCTCCAAGCTTGTATCTGCCTCGTTTGATCTCTTCCTCTGACATGCCGTGAGCGGCAAGAATCGAGACCTCGTTATTATTTCTGAGAGCGACGGTGCCGCGCTTCATATCGAGGTATTCCGACAGCACGCGCATTACGCCCCTGAAGTTCTGCTTCAGGTTGAGCGATGAACCGAGGAGTTTGCTGATCTCGTAGAGCGCTGTCAGTTCAAGGGTCTTATCGTTTTTCATGATGGTCATGGTATTGGGAAACGCTCTAAAATAATACACTATATCGATGAACTGCTGCACACTCTGCACAAAAGGCGGTAGAATGTCAGCATGAACCCGAAGTCCCTGTTCGGCAGGCACAGTCCAAAGCTCGGTGCGCTGGAGATCCTCAAATATATCGGCCCCGGATTTCTGGTGACCGTAGGTTTTATCGATCCCGGCAACTGGGCCTCTAATGTCGCTGCCGGCTCGCAATACGGCTATTCGCTGCTCTGGATGGTTACACTCTCGACCTTCATGCTCATTGTGCTCCAACATAACGCAGCGCATCTGGGGATAGCCACCGGTCTCTGCCTTTCCGAGTCGGCGACATTGCATTTCCCGAAACCCGCAAGCAGGATATTCCTCGGAAGCGCCATGCTGGCCTCTGTCTCGACCGCCCTTGCCGAGATCCTGGGCGCTGCCATCGGCCTGAACATGCTTTTTGGGCTGCCGCTTACGATCGGCGCAACGATTACCGCGGTCCTGGCCTGCATCATGCTGATCACAAACAGTTACAAAAGGCTTGAGGTATGGATCATCGGTTTTGTCTCTCTTATCGGCCTTGCCTTTATCTTTGAACTGAGTCTGGTTCCTGTGCAGTGGGGCGAGGCAGCAAAGGGCTGGGTTGTGCCTGCACTGCCTGCCGGCTCGCTGCCGATTATGATGAGCGTGCTGGGGGCTGTTGTGATGCCTCATAACATTTTTCTCCATTCAGAGATCATACAGAGCAGACAATGGAATATTGAGGGCGAAGAAGTGATAAAAAAGCAGCTCAAGTATGAGTTCATTGATACCCTGGCTGCCATGCTTGTGGGCTGGGCAATCAACAGCGCCATAATACTGGTGGCTGCTGCGGTCTTTCATGCAAACGACACTGTAGTTACGGACCTGCCCCAGGCCCAGGCAACGCTGAAACCGCTCCTGGGCAATGCCAGCGGAGTGGTATTTGCGCTTGCTCTTTTGCTGGCAGGTTTCTCGTCTTCAATCACTGCTGCCATGGCAGGCGGCAGCATCTTTGCCGGCATGTTCCGGGAACCCTTTGATATGGCAGACTCCCATTCCCGCATCGGCATCATCATCACCTTTGCCGGTGCCCTTCTGATTGTTTTTTTTCTGAAAGACCCTTTTCAGGGCATTATCTGGAGCCAGATCGCCCTGAGTCTGCAATTGCCCTGGACCATCTTCTCTCTTATTGCTCTGACCTCTTCCAGAAGCGTGATGGGCAAGTTTTCAAACTCCAGCCGGGACAAGATCGTGCTCTGGGTCTCGGCAGTGATCGTTTCTGTCCTGAATATCATGCTGCTGATCAAGGTGCTTTGAGCCGGGTTCCCAAGCATTGCCCGGTGCCTGTTTTTTATACAGATATGCCTGAATATCAGGCAATTATGGCATGGCAATGGACGATAACCGATTGTTTTTAAAGAAAAGAGACTATGGCAGCTATATTGCACTACTTAGAAATCAGGAATACTCTTATGTCCATATTGATATTAAAGAACATTTCGACCGAAGGCCCGGGCACTATCGAGGATTTTCTCGTGCATAACAATATGCACCATACGACTATAGACCTTGCGCGTCACGCAATCGATTCTGCCGCAGGCTATGATACCCTGCTTATGCTGGGCGGGCCGATGAGCGTCAACGATGAGGCTGAGTATCCTTATCTGACTCAGGAGATGAAGCTTGCCGAGCAGTTCATGAAAGACGGCAAAAAAGTTTTTGGTGTCTGCCTCGGCGCGCAGCTCATGGCAAAGGCGCTCGGTGCAAGAGTATACCCTGGAAGGGAAAAAGAGATCGGCTGGTATGATATTGAGCTGAAAGATGCCGGTACACAGGACCCGCTTATGGCTTATCTTGCGCCTGACAGCAGCAGTTGCAAAGTCTTCCACTGGCATGGAGAGACCTTTGACATACCACAGGGGGCAGAGCGGCTCGCAGCATCTGACCTGTATCCGAACCAGGCGTTCAGGTATGGCAATAATGCCTACGCGTTTCAGTTCCATATCGAAGTGTCCAGACAGATGATCTCCGATTGGTTGAAAAATGAGCCTGTTGATCTGAAGAAGCTCGATCAGGAGACCGAAGCATATTACGCAGACTATGCTGCAAGGGCAGAGAATTTCTATAAGGCATTCTTTTAAAATACCGGGGCTGGGCTTTAGAGTTTGGGTTTTAGTATTGATACTGATCCCTGAGCCCTAATCCCTAACACCTGAACACAGGAGGTGAGACATGAAGAAGATAGAGGCAATCATCAAGCCATTCAAGCTTGACGAGGTGAAGGACGCGCTGAACGAGATTGGCATTCAGGGCATGACCGTAACCGAGGTTAAGGGGTTCGGCAGACAGAAGGGCCACACAGAACTGTATCGCGGGGCTGAGTATATCGTTGATTTTATCCCCAAGATCAAACTAGAGATCGTCACTTCGGACAGTCTTTCTGCCAAGGTTGTACAGACCATAGAGAAGGTTGCCAAGACCGGCAAGATCGGCGATGGCAAGATCTTTGTCTATGCAGTAGAAGAGGTCATAAGGATCAGGACAGGAGAGCAGGGAGAAACGGCAGTATAACGGCAGTAATGCGTGATCAGTGTGATGCGTGATAAGATATTTTCTCGTTACGCGTGAGCAAGACTATAGTGATGCGTGATAAGTTTTTAACTCATTACTCATTACCCATAACTCATTACTTATATAGGAGGAGCAATGACAGCAAAAGACGTAATCAAGTTAGCGCAGGAAAACAAGGCAGTAATGGCGAACTTCAAGTTCCTTGACTATCCCGGAATTTGGCAGCACTTCGCAGTGCCCATTGCAGAGCTGAAGGAAGAAGTATTCGAAGAAGGCCTCGGCTTTGACGGTTCATCCATCAGGGGCTGGCAGGCGATCAACACCTCGGACATGCTTATCGTGCCTGATGCAGAGACCGCGTTCATGGACCCGTTCATGGAATACCCGACTATCAGCCTTATCTGCAACATCGTTGACCCGATTACCAAGGAGCAGTACACCAGAGACCCCCGTTTCATAGCCCAGAAGGCAGAGGCATATCTCAAGTCCACCGGCCTTGGCGACACCGCGTACTTTGGCCCTGAGGCAGAGTTCTTTATCTTCGACGGCATCCAGTTCGATCAGAACGCACATAGCGGGTACTACTTCATCGACTCGATGGAAGGATCTATGTTGAGCGCGAGCACCATGAGGTTGCAACCGCAGGTCAGGCAGAGATCGACATGCGGTTTGACTCACTCGTAAAGATGGCTGACAAAAACATGCTCTTTAAATACATCGTCAAGAACGTAGCGCGCAGGCATAACAAGACCGCAACCTTTATGCCGAAGCCGCTCTTCGGCGACAACGGTTCCGGCATGCACGTGCACCAGTCGATCTGGAAGAAGGGCAAACCCCTCTTCGCAGGCAATGGATACGCAGGCCTCAGCGAGATGGCGCTTTATTACATCGGCGGCGTGCTGAAGCATGCACATGCCCTCGCAGCGCTGACCAACCCGACCACTAACTCATACAAGAGACTCACCCCCGGCTTTGAAGCTCCGGTCAACCTTGCCTACTCTGCAAGAAACCGTTCTGCATCGATCCGTATCCCGACCTATTCAGCAAACCCGAAGGCAAAGAGGGTCGAGGTAAGGTTCCCTGATCCTTCCTGCAACACGTATCTTGCCTTCTCTGCAATGCTGATGGCAGGTCTTGACGGTATCGAGAACAAGATCCACCCAGGGGAGCCTCTTGACAAGGACATCTATGATCTTGGACCGGAGGAGCTGGCATCAGTTCCGACCATGCCGGGCAGCCTTGATGAGGCACTCGATGCGCTTGAGGCAGACCATGAATTCCTTCTTAAGGGCAATGTCTTTACCCAGGATGCGATCGATACCTGGATTGCATACAAGAGGAAGAATGAAGTGGACGCATTGAGGCTCCGCCCTCATCCTTATGAGTTCTTCCTGTATTACGACATCTAAGCCATATTCAGGAGACGGTCAGTCGAAAGGGGAAGGCAGTTATCTGCCTTCCCCTTTGTTATGTACTCCCGGCGGAGTGTATTCCGCTCTGAAAGCCTCTATTGCGCATCGAGACCTGTGATATAATGTCGATATTTTTCAGAAGGAGATTCATATGAATATATGCCCCTGCGGATCAACCCTGGCGTATGATGCATGCTGCCAGGCAATAATTAAAGGTGAAAGACCGGCAGAAACTGCTGAACAGCTTATGCGTTCCCGGTACAGCGCTTACGTCATGAAGGAAATAGACTATCTCCGCACCTCTTTGCATCCTGACCACAGGGCCGACTTCAACGAAAAGACGACCCGTGCCTGGGCAGAGGGCGCTGAATGGCATAACCTTGAGATCATCGAAACCATCGGCGGCGGCCCTGACGACAGTGAAGGGAAGGTTGCCTTTGCCGTAACCTATACCGAGCAGGGGAGCAAAAAGGACTATCGCGAGCGGGCTCTGTTTAGCAAAAAAAACGGTATGTGGTATCTGGTCAGCGGCGAGCCGCTGCCTGCAAAGCAGGTTGTCCGTGAAGCGCCGAAGACCGGGCGGAATGATCCATGCCCCTGTGGCAGCGGCAAAAAATATAAGAAATGCTGCGGTCTCTAACAGGATATGAAACGGTCGAAAGCCATATCCCTAACGCTCATTGCCACGGTCTCTCTCTGCCTCCAGGGCTGCAGTCATAAGCAGGCAACCAACAGGGAGCTTTACGAGTCCAAACAGAAGTGTATTGAGGACTGGGGTTCTGAGCAGGAGTGTGAAGAGGACAAGAATACCCGGTATTACTACGGCCCCCATTACTATTATCGTGGCGGCAGACCCCTCTACTTCCCCCGCGGGGGTGACGATCCTGTCCCGGTTGCTGACAGCGCCAAATTCTCGAAGGTAGCCGAAGGTGCAAAGTCCGGCTCTTCACTGAGTCGGGTAACTTCAACACATGTCAGCCGGGGCGGCTTCGGCAGGCTCGGCTCTTTTCACGGTTCAGGTTCATAAGCCATGAAGCGCCTGACTGTCTCTCCCCGGAATAACTGGCAGCAGCGCATGGAGGAGATCGGCTTTACCTTTCATACCCCCGGCAGCACCTATTGGCAAGAGGACGCATACTACGAATTTTCGAATGATCAGGTTGATCATCTGGAGGCAGTTACAGAAGATCTCCACGCCATCTGTCTTGAGGCAGTCGATCATGTGGTCAAGAATAATCTTTTCCTGAAAATGGGTATCACCGAGGCAGGCGCAGCCCTTGTCAGAGATTCGTGGAGCAGAGCTGATCGCTCATTATATGGGCGGTTCGACCTGGTCTATGACAGCAAACAGGAGTTGAAGCTTCTTGAATATAATGCCGACACGCCGACCGCACTTTTTGAGACAGCAGTTGTCCAGTGGGTCTGGCTGCAGGAGCGGTTTCCTGAGATGGACCAGTTCAATTCGGTCCATGAAAAGCTGATGGACGCCTTTGGTGCTGTCGCCTCTTCCAGGGGCATATTGCAGCCCTTCTATTTTGCCTGTGCCAAAGACCACGAAGAGGATTTTGTTACCGTAGAATATTTGAGAGACGTTGCGTTTCAGACAGGGTTTGATGCCCGGCATATATTCATGGAAGATATCGGTTATAGCAGCGAGACGAACAGGTTCTATGACCTTGAAGAAAACGAGATACGCTGCCTTTTTAAGCTGTATCCCTGGGAGTGGCTTCTGGCCGAGGATTTCGGCCCTCATATTTCTGGTGCATCAGTTGCATTTTTCGAGCCTGCATGGAAAATGGTGCTCTCGAACAAGGGGACCCTTGCAGTCCTCTGGGAAATGTATCCGGATCATCCGAACCTGCTGCCCGCATTCTTTGAGCCTGAAAGGCTGAAGGATGGTTATGTGCGCAAGCCGCTCTTTTCCCGGGAGGGGGCCAATATCCTTATGCAGGACAGTCGTATGAGCTACCGGGAAGAGACTGACGGTACCTACGGGCAGGAAGGATATATTTATCAGAAGATAGCCAAACCGCCCTGTTTCGACGGCAACTATGCGATCATCGGGTCATGGGTAGTTAACGGCCTGCCTGCAGGCATTGGCATACGCGAGGACGATACGCCCATCACAAAGAACACCAGCCGGTTTGTGCCGCATCTGTTCCGGCCAAACGCACCAACAGTAGGCGCCCTGGAGGCGTAAAAAGGAGAAATAAAGGAATGATCACAGGAACCATTGGCACATCACTGGCAGGCATGACAGCCTTTCTCGCATACTTCGGCGCGTCTGTCCTGCTTGTTCTGCTCTTTCTCGTCGTGTATGGAAGGGTCACGCCCTACAGGGAGTTTGCCCTTATATCTGGCGGTAACCTTGCGGCGGCACTGAGCTATGGCGGAGCCTTGCTCGGGTTCGCCTTTCCCCTTTCGAGCGCCATCTCCCACAGCGTCAGTCTTTTCGACATGGTCATATGGGGCATTGTGGCCCTCGTTGTTCAGATCGTTACCTTTCTGGCGGTGAGGCTCTCGATGCCCGGGATCGTCTCTGACATTCCGGCCAACAAGGTGGCTGCAGGCTGTTTCCTCGGGATCGTCTCTGTCGCAACCGGCATCATCAACGCAGCCTGCATGACGTATTAGGAGGGTAACGCCGAGCAGTTGAGGACCTGCCGGACCCCGCGGACCGCAGATGCGGGCAATTTATTTTTCGCCTGTGTTATTCTTTTTTATAAGGATAAACCGCGTTTTTGACTGTTCTGTCAGCAGAGGTCTGTTCCGGTTATTAAGAAATTAAGCTATGAATGCTAAGGAGTAAAGTATGTTACATCTAAAACGTCAATTGCCTTACCGGCCCACAGAGCGGATGAATGTGGTGAGCTATCCGATCCGGGACATTGTGATGGAGGCAAAACGCGAAGAGGCCAAGGGCAAGAAGATGATCTACCTCAATATCGGCGACCCCCCCCAATACGGGTTTGAGCCGTTTAAGGTGATAGCGGATAGGGTAAAGAGCTCGCTTGACGAAAACTGGAAGGGCTATGCCCCTTCTGAGGGCGACGAAGAGCTCAGGACCACAGTGGCCAAAATCGAGAAATGCAGGCCTGAAGATGTCTTTGCTGTTGCAGGCCTCACCGAGGGCATAGATTTCTTTTTCCATTCATTTATCGGGTTTGGTGAGAAGGTGCTCCTTCCCAATCCGGTATATCCGCTTTATTTGAGCAAGGCCAAACAGTTCGAGGGTGAGAGCGTCTTTTACCGGCACGATTCTGACGGCCAGATTGATGTGGCATATCTGGCAAAGAAGATCGAGGGCGCCAAGGCGATGGTGATCATCAACCCCAACAATCCCCTGGGCTCGGTCTATTCTGAAAAGAACCTTGCCGAGGTTGTTGCGCTCTGCGCTGAATACGACGTGCCAATATTTTATGATGGGTCATACGATCAGCTTATCCTTGAAGGCAAGATCGTGGACTTCAGAAAAATAGCCAGAAACAAGATACCGTTCATATATGGAAGCTCGCTTTCGAAAGATTTTTGCTACACCGGAGCGCGGATAGGATGGGTAACGTTTCATGGAGACAAATGGTCAGAGGTGAAGAATGCATTTTTCCTCCTCTGCAACCAGCGCCTGTCTGTAAATTGGGAATACCAGAAGGCAGCAGCCGCAGCCCTTGTCGATCCCTCTTACCCGGCCTATATTGCTGATATGAAGAAGAGACTGCTTGAGAGACGGGACACCTTTATAAAGATGGCAAAGAAGATGCCGCTTTCGTTTCCGGTCCCTATGGGTGCCTTCTATGCGTTTATGAAGATTGAGACGCCGAAATGGCGGAAGGATATCGAGTTCGTGCGCGCTGCTCTGAAGGAAGGTGTTGTCTTCGTGCCTGGCTCGGGGTTTGGCAGGCAGGAAGACGGTGTCTATTTCAGGACAACATTTCTGCCGGAACCGAAGATCATCGAAGAGGCATTCAGCAAGATCAAGAAACTGCTGTAATAAGTATTTTGCCTGAGTTCAGAAGGGGCTGAAGAGAATATCTTCAGCCCCTTCTTGTTTGTGATAGAAAGCTTGACATGGAGAGGCGAATCCGCTGAAAAGCCCTGCAATGCGACATGATTCCACTCCGTGAACGTCAGATGGGTAGGTGAATGTGAGGCTTATCGCATGTAATAGCCAGGAGGATAGGGTGCATATTCGTCACGATCCCACAAGCGGTTTTTGGGCTCAGGTCTGCACGGGATAATGCCTTTTTTGCAGAGTTCCTCACGCCATTCGTATTTGACAAGAAACTTTTCAACAGGAATACTCTCCGGTTCAAACTCGACCTTCACGACCGGTGAATACTGCTCATTGCCGAAGCCTGTGCCTGCCTCGTCCCTTGCTGCCCTTTTTGCCTCACTCCTTGCCGCAGAAGGCGCAGCAGGTGCTCCCTGAGCCTTGCCAAGTGACCTTTCCTGCTCATAGAGCACAGCAGGCCTCTGCTTTTCGCGGTACACCGCAACAGCAATTACGCCCATGGCAGAAGTATCGCTGAAGGTCCTGACAGAATAGGAATCAGCGCTGCTGGTGAAATAGAACCTGTTTACCTTGTCGTCACTTGTCCTCCAGCCTTCAAGTCGTGCCTGTCCGTATGGTTCGACTATATACATCATCTCGCTGCTGCCCAGATATGACTTCTTGCCGGTTATGATGTTTCTGCCGTCAACGGCGACTACGACCCCGATCCTTTCTGATAAGTGATTTCTGATCCGGATATTGTAGTTCTCTCCTTTCCGTGCTTCGAGATACTGTTTGAATACATAGGTGCCGCCGGTGCTGAATTCCTTGTGCGGTATGAGCTGAAACACATTACCCCTGTCTGAGACAACCTCCACATCTACGTTTCTGCCCCGTGATGCAAATACCGGCACTGCCATTAATACCATAACGATCCCCAGGATTACTGCCTTTACCGTTTTCATGTCCTTCTCCTTTTTGTGATGGTCTTTGATGCGTTAGACAGAAGGGGAGAGAAAAAAGTTCCCGTAACGGACAGATGCGCTGTCAATGCAGGCATGGTTAAGAGAATGCACATATATGCAGAAAAAGCGTCTTCCTGTTGTCGGGACGAATAGTTTTCATTATCTTTTCGATATTGTTAAAATAGAAACCCTCATTCTCTCTGTCTGAAAGTGCAACGAACCAGTTGCTGAGGCGAGAGTATGAAAAATAATCGAAGAGGTAATAATTCATGATCGAACGATATACACGAAAAGAGATGGGAAAGCTCTGGGAGCCTGAAAACAGGTTCCAGAAATGGCTCGATGTCGAGATCGCGGCCTGTGAAGCCTGGGCCGAGCTCGGCAAGATCCCGAAGGCTGCACTTGCGGTGATAAAGAAGAACGCCGGTTTTGATGTCAGACGCATTGACGAAATAGAGGCAGTGGTGAAGCATGACGTGATCGCGTTTCTCACCTCGGTTGCTGAGAAGGTCGGACCTGAATCCCGGTATGTGCATAAAGGGCTCACCTCTTCTGATATTGTGGACACTGCACAGTCCCTGCTGATGAAAGAAGCTGCGGGCATTATTATCAAGGACCTCAAGGTCCTCATTGCAGTGTTAAAGGAGCAGGCATTTAAATATAAAAACACGGTCTGTATCGGCAGAAGCCATGGCGTGCATGCAGAGCCGATGACCTTTGGCCTGAAATTCACCCTTTGGTATGAAGAGGCGAAAAGGAACCTTGAGAGGATGGAGCGGGCGCGGAAGGTTATCAGTATCGGCAAGTTTTCCGGAGCTGTGGGGACCTTCTCAAACATTCCTGTTGCGATCGAAGAAAAGGTCTGCGCCAGGCTTGGTCTGAAGCCCGAGCCGATTGCGACCCAGGTGGTGCAGAGGGACAGGCATGCTGAATATCTCTCGACCCTTGCGATCATCGCGGCATCCATAGAGAAAATCGTCGTGGAGATCAGACATCTCCAGAGAACAGAAGTGCTTGAGGCAGAGGAGCCTTTTGCAAAAGGCCAGAAAGGGTCATCTGCAATGCCGCATAAGCGCAATCCGGTCGGCTGCGAGAACCTCTCAGGCCTCGCGCGCGTGGTGCGGACTAACGCACTTGCCGCAATGGAAAACGTTGCCCTCTGGCATGAACGGGATATATCACATTCCTCGGTCGAGCGCGTGATCATACCAGACAGTACGATCCTTGTTGACTATATGCTCCACAGACTGACCGGCATCCTGTCAGATCTTCAGGTATATCCTGAACGGATGATGGAGAACCTAAACAGGAGCTACGGCCTGTACAACTCCCAAAATATGCTGATCAGTCTCACGGAAAAGGGCATGACGCGTGAGGATGCATACGCACTGGTGCAGAAGAATGCGATGATGAGCTGGAAGACCAGAAAACAGTTCAAGGCACTACTGGCAAAGGACAAAGAAGTAAAGAAACACCTCTCGTCAAAAGAGCTGAATGACATTTTCGATCTGAAAAACTATTTCAGGAATATTGATTATATTTTTAAGCGCGTATTCGGCAAGGCCTGAGAAGAAAATACATGCCCCTGATATATCGATACAAAACACCTGCTGTTTCTGAAGCAAAGAAGAAAGACCTTCTTGCCCGGGCAAAAAAGGCGATCTCCGGCTCCATCCGGAACATCGAAACAGAGTTCTGTTTTTATATCGATGCCTCAGCACCTCTTACGGCGGATGAGTCGGAACTTCTGCGCTGGCTTTTGAGCGAGACCTTCGAGCCTGACCAGTATTCTGAAGTCAGCTTTTTAACTAATCTCCAATCCTCAGCCCCCAATAGCTGCCTTATCGAGATCGGCCCCCGCATGAACTTTACGACTGCCTGGTCGGCCAATGCTGTTGCCGTATGTCATTCCTGCGGCCTTAATAAGATAACGAGAATGGAGCGGTCCCGCTGCTACTGGATTGAATCAGCAAAGAAATTGGATGCTGCACGCATTGCGAAATTCGCTGAAAGCCTCCATGACCGTATGACAGAGTGTATGTATCCCGAGCAGCTCAAAACTTTTGAAACAGGCATAAGGCCTGAGCCGGTCATATCGATCCCCCTGATAGAGGAAGGCAGGGCAGCGCTTGAGAAGATCAACCGGGAGATGGGGCTGGGCCTCGATGACTGGGACATTGACTATTACTACAATCTCTTTGTGAAGGATATAGGCAGAAACCCGACCAATGTGGAATGCTTTGATCTGAGCCAGTCCAACAGCGAACACTCGCGCCACTGGTTCTTCAGGGGCAGGCTTGTGGTTGACGGCAATGAAGTGCCGGGCAACCTCATGAAGATCATCAAACAGACCCTTGATGCGCGTCCGGGCAATAGTGTCATAGCATTCAAGGACAACTCAAGTGCGATCAGAGGCTATGCGATTGAGACGATAATCCCTGAAAAGCCGGGAAATGTATCCCGATTCAAAAAGGTGAAGCGTGACTATAACATTATTTTTACGGCAGAGACGCATAATTTCCCCAGCGGCGTAGCCCCTTTTCCGGGGGCTGAAACAGGGACTGGCGGCAGGATCAGGGACGTGCAGGCAACAGGGACCGGCTCCCTGTTTATTGCAGGAACTGCTGCCTACTGTGTCGGAAACCTGAACATCCCCGGATATGCGCTGCCGTGGGAAGACAGCTCCTTTGCATACCCGTCAAACCTTGCCAGCCCTCTGGCGATCGAGATCCAGGCGAGCGATGGTGCATCAGACTACGGCAATAAGTTTGGCGAGCCTATGATCCAGGGGTTTACCCGTTCACTCGGCATGAGGCTGCCTGACCATGAGCGGAGAGAATGGCTCAAACCGATCATGTTCACTGCCGGGGTCGGCCAGATGGATGCGAGACATTCGGAAAAGAACGAGCCTGCAAAAGGCATGTTCGTTACCAAGGTGGGCGGACCTGCCTATCGAATCGGCATGGGCGGCGGCGCAGCTTCAAGCATGATCCAGGGACAGAATGTTGCTGAACTTGATTTCAATGCGGTGCAGCGCGGCGATGCCGAGATGGAACAGAAGATGAACAGGGTGATCCGGGCATGTGTTGAGCTTGGCGACCGTAACCCGATCGTGTCCATCCATGACCAGGGCGCAGGTGGAAACTGCAATGTGGTGAAGGAGATCATCTATCCTGCAGGTGCGAAGATAGAGATCAGAAAGGTGCAGCTCGGCGACAATACGCTTTCGGTGCTCGAAATATGGGGCGCGGAGTATCAGGAGCAGAACGCCCTGCTTATCAGCCCTGAGCGGTCAGAGGAGTTTCTCAGCCTCTGCAGAAGGGAGAAGGTCCCCTGTGCATTTATCGGTGAGATATCGGGCGACGGATATATTGTGCTTCACGACGAGACAGACGGCAGCACGCCGGTCAACCTGCACCTCGAAAAGATCTTGGGCAGCATGCCCCAAAAAACGTTTGTCCTCGACCGGATAAAGCGGGAAAGAGTGCCTCTTGCACTGCCTGAAGGGCTTACGGTGAGAGATGCCCTTGACCGTGTGCTCAGGCTTATTTCGGTCGGTTCCAAGAGATTCCTCGCCAGTAAGGTCGACCGGTCAGTTACCGGGCTGATCGCACAGCAGCAGTGCGTCGGTCCTCTCCAGCTTACCGTATCGGATGTTGCAGTCATTGCGCAGAGCCATTTTGGAACGACTGGTGCTGCCATCTCGATCGGCGAGCAGCCGCTGAAAGGCCTCATCGATCCTGCTGCCATGGCAAGGATGTCTGTGGCAGAAGCTGTTACGAATATTATGTGGGCAAAGATAAGCAGCCTTGAGGACATCAAATGCTCTGGCAACTGGATGTGGGCGCCCAAGCTTCCGGGGGAGGGCGCTGATCTGTATGACGCGGCAATTGCGATGCGGGATATCATGATAGGCCTCGGCATTGCAATCGACGGCGGCAAGGACAGCCTCTCCATGGCAGCAAAGGTCACGAATGCTGACGGCACGACCGAGATCGTCAAGTCACCCGGGACGCTGGTCATCTCTGCGTACGCGACCTGTCAGGACATTCAAAAGATCGTAACCCCTGACATAAAGCAGCCGGGCAAGAGCAGGCTCATCTTTATTGATATGAGCAATGGCAGGCACAGGACCGGCGGATCAGCTCTTGCGCAGTGCTATGGCCAGGTCGGCAATGAGTCGCCTGACGTTGATGACGTTGCCATGTTGAAGAACGGTTTTGCTGCGATCCAGGAATGTATCGATAAAGGACTGATATTGTCAGGCCATGACCGGAGCGACGGCGGTCTTGCTGCCACGCTTCTTGAAATGGCCTTTGCAGGCAATTGTGGGATAGAGATAAAAATGACTTCACCTGATGGAGGAGGGGATGCCCTGTCAGTGCTCTTTGCTGAAGAACTCGGCATAGTGATCGAATATCAGCCGAAGCATATGAGGAAGATCAGGAAGATTCTTGAAGAAAAGAACGTCTCGTATCAGCAGATAGGCAGGACAACGCGGAAAAAAGAGATCAGCATCTCGATTGATGGAGAATCCGTGCTGCTTGAAGATATGAGAAGGCTCAGGGGTGTCTGGGAGGAGACGAGTTATCAGTTAGACAGGCTCCAGAGAAATCCTGCATCTGCATGGCAGGAGAAGGAGACTGTCTATAACAGGAAGGGGCAGACGTTCAGTCTTTCTTTTGTTCCAGAGGATACTGCTCAGGAGATTCTGGAACGAAACGGCAAGCCCAAAGTTGCTATTATCCGCGACGAGGGCAGCAACGGAGACCGGGAGATGACCTCAGCCTTTTTCCAGGCAGGGTTCGAGACCTGGGATGTTACCATGACCGATTTTCTTGAGCAGAAGGTGAGCCTTGAGAATTTCAGAGGCGTGGTCTTTGTCGGCGGGTTCAGTTATGCGGACGTGCTCGATTCTGCAAAGGGATGGGCAGGCGTCATACGCTTCAATAAGGAGATCTATCAGCAGTTTCAGACCTTCTATAACAGGCCTGATACCTTCAGCCTCGGCGTATGCAATGGATGCCAGCTTTCGGCACTCCTTGGCTGGGTGCCGTGGCAGGGCATAGATAACGAGAAGCAGCCGCGCTTTATCCATAATACCTCCGGCAGGTTTGAATCACGCTTCTCATCCCTGAAGATACTGGAAAGTCCGTCAATCATGCTGAAGGGCATGGAGAACTCTGTGCTTGGCGTCTGGGTTGCTCATGGCGAAGGTCATGCTTATTTCCCGGACAGTTCAATAAAAGAGCGGGTCCTTCGCGAAGGCCTCGCGCCTGCGCGCTATGCCGATGATAACGGCAACCCTACCGAGGTCTATCCCTTTAACCCCAACGGCTCTCCTGAAGGCATTGCAGCGCTCTGTTCGCCAGACGGCAGACATCTTGCCATCATGCCGCACCCGGAGCGTGTATTTCTGAAATGGCAGTGGGCATATATGCCTGAGCAGTGGAAAAGGGAACTTGATGCATCGCCGTGGCTCAGGATGTTCCAGAATGCCAGAAACTGGTGCGAACGGCCCTGATCAGCATTGCTTTGACCTGGTTGTGCATCAAGACAGCGGGTGATAAATTTACGCTGCTTCAGACATAAGTTATTATTATAAAAAAATAAGCGGCAGCTTGACAGATCACGCATTGTCATGGTATCAAATAGTGTTTTTTGTTCTCCCAAAATCCCAAGGAGGAAATCTTCATAATGGGCACAGCAACGTTTAAAGGCGGGATACATCCGCCTGACAAGAAGGAATTGGCTGCCAACTCACCTATCATTGATGCAAAAGCCCCCAAGATCGTGGTCATTCCTCTCAGCCAGCATATCGGCGCACCCTGTAACGCTGTCGTATCAATCGGGCAGGAAGTGAAGAAAGGAGAGGTTGTGGGAGAAGCGTCAGCCTTTGTCTCATCGCCTGTTCATGCTTCGGTTTCCGGCAAGGTGGTTGCGATCGGCGAGTTCCCCAATGCCATGGGCAGGATGATCAATTCTATTGTTATAGAGAATGACAACAAAGAAGAATGGGCAGTGCTCAGGGACAACCCTGATTATATGAGTCTTTCGGCGGATGAGCTCAAGGACAAGGTTAAAGCAGCAGGCATTGTCGGCATGGGCGGCGCAGCCTTTCCGACTGTCGTTAAATTATCACCGCCCAAGGAAAAGACCATTGATGCGATCCTTCTGAACGGCGCAGAGTGCGAGCCGTATCTTACGGCAGACTACCGGCTCATGCTCGAAAAGCCCCGGGAGATCATCGAGGGCCTCAAGATCACGATGAGGATCCGCGGTGTGCAGAAGGGATATATAGGGATTGAGGACAACAAGCCTGAGGCAATAGCAAAGATGAAGGAAGCTGCCGCAGGAGAATCGGACATCAGCATCATTACCTGCGAGGTGAAATATCCGCAGGGTGCCGAGAAGATGCTTATTAAGGCAGCGTTGGGTCGAGAAGTCCCCCCCAGGGCGCTCCCCATGGATGTCGGCGTTGTTGTCCAGAATGTGGGCACAGCGCTTGCGATCTATGAGGCGGCGCGGTTCGGCAAGCCCCTGATCGAAAGGGTCG
Source organism: Nitrospirota bacterium (assembly GCA_016235245.1). Classification (NCBI taxonomy): domain Bacteria; kingdom Pseudomonadati; phylum Nitrospirota; species Nitrospirota bacterium. The sequence goes on from JACRLO010000014.1 coordinate 29,215, forward strand.
TGACCGTGACCGGGGAAGGCATAAAACAGCCGAAGAACCTTATGGCCAGGATCGGTTCAAAGGTCGGCGATCTGATCGAAGAATGCGGCGGATTGAAAAACGGCGTTGCAAAGGTCATCTCAGGCGGCCCGATGATGGGATTTGCCCTTTCTTCCCTCGATGTTGCTGTTACAAAGGGCACGTCCGGTATTCTGGTCATTCCGGATGAGATCGTTACGCATACCGAGGAGTTCGGTCCTTGTATCCGTTGCGGCAGGTGCATCGACATCTGCCCTATGGGCCTGATGCCCTCCATGCTGAGCGTGCTCTCGGAAAAAGGGTTTTACGAAGATGCAAAGGAATATAATCTGTTCGACTGTTTTGAGTGCGGCTCCTGCGCGTATGTATGCCCGTCAAAGAGGCCGATCGTTCAGCTCGTAAGATTAGCGAAATCCATGGTAAAGCCGTAAGGAGATATAGATGGAGGCAACGAAAAAAGAACAATTGATCGTATCGGTAAGTCCCCATGTGAGGAGCGACGAGACCACAAGCCGCATCATGTGGACCGTGAGTATTGCGCTCATGCCTGCCATGCTCGCGGGCGTTTATTTCTTCGGTCTCAAGGGGATCTTCGTCACCGCACTCTGCATTATCAGCTGTATGATATCCGAGCAGTGGTATCTGAAGATGGTCGGCAAAAAGTCGGTCGTAAGCGACGGCAGCGCCTTTCTTACGGGACTGCTCCTTGGCATGAACATGCCGGCGTCTCTCTGGTCATTTTCGCCTTTTACCCTACATGTGCCGGTCATCGCTTCGTTTGTTGCGATCGTCATAACCAAGCAGCTCTTTGGCGGACTTGGCTTCAATGTCTTCAATCCTGCTCTGATCGGAAGGGCGTTTGCCCTCATATCCTGGCCAAAGGCAATGACCATCTGGAACGAACCGGCTGCCGCTTTTTTTGCCATGGACGCAAAAACGACGGCGACCCCGCTGGGCGTATTAAAGGAAGAAGGAATAACCAAGCTGATCGAGGTGTTCGGTGACAAGATGAATCTGTATATGCATCTGCTGACCGGCAACAGGGCAGGCTCGATCGGCGAGGTGTCAGCCATTGCCATCCTGATCGGCGGCCTTTTTCTCCTGTACAAGAAATATATAACCTGGCATATTCCTGTGTCATTCCTTGGTACGGTGGCAGTAATGGCATATGTGTTTGGCGGCAAGGACCCTGCAACCGGCAAGATGATCCTGATGGCCGGCGATCCGATCATTCATCTTTTGAGCGGAGGTCTGATGTTAGGTGCCTGGTTCATGGCAACCGACTATGTCACTTCGCCGTCTGTCAGAAATGGCCAGATTCTCTTCGGTATCGGCTGCGGTTTCCTTACCATGCTCATCCGGCTTAAAGGCGGGTTTCCCGAAGGCGTCATGTTCGCGATACTTATCATGAACTGCTTTGCTCCCCTGATCGACCGCAGCTTCCAGTCAAAGGTCTTCGGTGCCGTGAAGCAGGTAACGGCAAAGGAGAGCAAATAATGACCGGCAAGGACATTTTCAAGATAACCTTAAACCTCGTCATCGTCTATCTTATCGGCGGCTTTATTCTTGCATTTGTCTACGCAAATGCTTCGCCGAAGATCTTTCAGAATAATGAAAAGGCTGAGCAGGATGCGCTGAAGCTCCTGATCCCCGGAGCTGACTTTAAGAAGCTCGGGGACTGGACGATCCACGATAAGCATGCCAAATACTTTGAAGCCAAAAAAGGCGGCGAAACCGTCGGGTATGTTATCCAGTCTTTTGGTAAAGGATATTCAAGCTACATAAATACCTTTGTTGCGGTGGACAAGGATTTCAAGGTCCAGAAGATCAATATCCTCGGTCACGGTGAGACGCCGGGACTGGGCGATGAGATCGAGACCGATTCTTTCAAGGCGCAGTTTGCGGGCAAGGACATTGAACATCTGAAAGTAATGAAAACAGAGACCACGGAATATATCCAGGCCATCTCGGGGGCAACGATCTCGACCCGTGCCGTTTCTGAAGACGCGGTAAAGAATGGTGTAGCTTTTCTCATAAAGACGATCAGGGAAGGAGGCAATACGGATGTCCAGCACCAGCACAATTAATCTCAAAGAGCTGTTTCTTAACGGGATCGTTAAAGAGAATACGATCTTCAAACTCGCGCTGAGCCTATGCCCTTCGATTGCGGTTACGAACAATTTAAAGAACGGGATATTTATGGGACTGGCAGTACTGTTTGTCCAGACGATGGTGAACCTTACCATCTCCCTGATGAGAAAAGTCATACAGCCGAAGGTACGATTACCGATCTTTATGCTCGTTATCTCAGGGTGGGTCACGATAACCCAGATGTTGATGGCTGCTTTTGTGCCGGATGTCTATGCCAAGGTAGGTCTCTATGTTGCCCTGATCGTTGCTTTTGCATCGATCCTGGCAAGGGCAGAGATGTTCGCGTCCAAAAACAGCATTGTACCCTCCATGGTTGACGGTCTTGGCATGGGTGTCGGATTTTTATTTGCTCTTACGGTGATCAGCTTCTTCAGAGAACTGGTCGGCAAAGGGTCATTGACTGTTCCCACGGGACTCTCGACCCAGCATGTTTTTACGTTTATCAATACAAAGCCTGTTCTGATCATGGTTCTGCCTGCAGGCGGCTTCCTTGCGGTCGGAATACTCATGGCCCTCTTCAACTGGATCGATATCCGGTACATGAAGAAGGGCGCGGTTTCGCATTAGAAGGAGATAACAATGGAAAGCGAATTCATTAAATATTTTGAACTAATCGTTTCGGCATCGCTCATTAATAATTTCGTTTTTACGCGGTTCCTCGGCCTCTGCATCTTTTTCGGCGTGTCGAAAAAGATGGAGACAGCGGTCGGCATGAGCATTACCTTTACCGCGGTCATGATGATCAGTGCGGCAGTCAGCTGGGTTGTGTACACCAAGGTGATGGTGCCTCTTGAAATCGCATATCTGGAGATTATAGTCTTTATCGGGATCATCGCCGGCCTTGTCCAGGCATCTGATACGATCATGAGGAAAGTATCTCCCGGTCTATACTACAAGTTGGGGATTTACCTTGCGCTAATCTCGACGAACTGTATCATTCTTGCTGTTCCGCTTGTGAATGCCGGAGAGAAATATACCTTTATTCAGAGCCTTGCCTTTGGACTTGGCTCAGGATTGGGCTTTGCGCTTGCCTTGATCATTATGGCAAGCATCCGCGAAAAGCTTGAGCTTGCCGATGTACCCGTTGCCTTCAAGGGTCTGCCGATGGCATTTGTGATCACCGGCCTGATAGCCCTTGCATTTACCGGATTTTCAGGTCTCATTACGCTGTAAATTTATTGTGCCAGTGTCAGTTATTAGCGGCAGTTTTTCTGACACAGACACTTGTTACTGACACTAATTGTTAAGGAGTGATACGATGCTTAATGCTTCTATGATAAGAAAAATATGTGTCTTTGCACTGGCACTGACACTGACACTATTCACCGTCGTCTTTGCAGGTGTTGGCGGCGGGATCGAGGCAAAAGAGAAAATCGATATTGTTCCCCTTGTCAAATGGACGCTCGTCTTCCTGGCAGGGCTTGGGACTGTTTTCGGCGCCAGCCTTGCCATTGCCGCAAAGAGGTTTGCCGTTGAAGTCGATCCGCGGGTAGAGAAAGTTTTAGACGTGCTTTCCCATGCGCATTGCGGAGCCTGCGGATATGCGGGATGCGAGCAGTATGCCGAGGCTGTGGTGAAAAACGCGGATGTTGCGCCGAACCTCTGTACCCCTGCAGGGGCAAAAGGTGCTGAGGCGGTTGCCCTGATTACCGGGAAAAAGGCTGATATAAAAGAGCCGATCTTTGCACGGATCATGTGCCAGGGTTCGACCAGCAGGTCAAGAAGGAAGTTTATCTACGAAGGCGTTATTGACTGCAGGGCAGCAGTGCTTGCCGGAGGCGGAGACAAGTCCTGCGCAAATGGCTGTCTCGGGTACGGCACCTGCACTCGGGTCTGCCCCTTCGATGCCCTGCATATGGGCACTGAAGGCCTTCCGGTTGTTGATATCACAAAATGCACCGGCTGCCGGAAATGCGAACAGGCGTGCCCCAAGAAGGTCATCGAGGTTCTTCCTGCATCAAAGATGGTGCTTGTTGGCTGCCATTCAAGGGACAAAGGCGGGGATACCAGAAAAAACTGCGATCTTGGCTGCATCGCCTGCGGCGCATGCGTGAAGGTCTGTCCGTTTGACGCGCCGTCCGTACAGAATAACTTCTCGCGTATCGACCCTGCCAAGTGCAAGGTCTGCGGCCTCTGCGTTGCCAAGTGTCCGACAAAGGCTATTGTGGATCTGCTGCCCATCCGTCCGAAGGCATTTATTACTGAAAAATGTATTGGCTGTCAGATCTGCACCAAGGTATGCCCCGTTGATGCCCCTGCCGGAGAATTGAAGAAGAAACATGAGATCGATCAGGTAAAGTGCATCGGCTGCGGCATCTGCACCGCCAAATGCCCTGCACAGGCGATTGACGGGACCTTCAATGCACGGGAAGTATTTGAAGCGGCAGCGGCAAAGAAGGCGAAACAGGCGGCTGCAGCACCGGCTGCATAAAGCAGAACGTTCGTTATTTGACAGAACAGACGAGTTATTACGGATCGCGATTTCGGCATATCAATGCGACATGAGCGTCGTTTCCCTCGCCGGGGATCTTGCACCCGTCGTAATTTGATATTGTTTTTTTGACATCGTTTTATTGTCTGTGGTTTAATATTTTCGCTTTAATAATAGCCCTGTGAGGCTAAAAAGCAAAGGAGTCAGCGTGAGCTGCATTCGCTACAAAATACCCTTCTCATACACTTTATTAATACCACAGTCAGCTATTCCCTTTTTTGTGATATTTTTTCTTTCTCATTACTCATCACCCATTACGCATTACGGTATTCATTATGCCTAAAGAACTTCTGGATAAAAAAGATATAGAACGGGCAATCACGCGTATGGCCCATGAAATCATTGAAAAGAACAAGGGCGTCCGGGACATCTGCCTGGTCGGCATTCAGCGCGGAGGTGTACACATAGCGCATCGGCTGAGCGCAAAACTGAAGGAGATAGAAGGAAGCGACCTGCCGGTAGGCACCCTTGATATATCTCTTTACCGCGACGATCTGAATGTCAGGGCAGAACAGCCTGTGGTCCGCCGGACCCAGGTGCCCTGTGAGATCAATGACCAGAAGATCGTGCTTATTGATGATGTGCTCTTTACCGGCAGATCGATCCGCGCTGCCATGGATGCGATCATGGACCTCGGCAGGCCCTCTGCAATACAGCTGGCCGTGCTGGTGGACAGAGGCCACAGGGAACTGCCCATCAAGGCCGACTATGTTGGGAAGAACATCCCGACCTCAATGAACGAAACCGTAAAGGTTCAACTGACCGAGGACGGAGAAGAAGACCGGGTGGTGCTCGCATGAGCCTCACGTCCAAAGACCTTATCAGCATCAAGGACATCAGCCCTGAGGAGATTGAACTTATCCTTGAAACAGCCGCAGGATTTAAGGATGTGCTCGGCAGGGACATCAAAAAGGTGCCTGCACTCCGGGGCAAGACGACCGTCAACCTCTTTTATGAACCTTCAACGCGCACGCGGACATCTTTTGAGGTTGCCGCAAAAAGGCTCAGCACTGATGTCATCAACATAGCCACCTCAACCAGCAGCGTGGTTAAGGGCGAAACCCTGCTCGATACAGCCAAAACAGTACTGGCGCTTGGTGCGGATATTGTAGTGATCAGGCATAGCTGCTCGGGAACACCGCATTTCCTTGCAAGAAATATTGAGGCCTCTGTGGTGAATGCGGGTGACGGCACAAATGAACATCCCACGCAGGCACTGCTCGATCTCTTCACCATTCAGGAGAAGAAAGGCAGCATCAAGGGCCTTGAGGTGGCGATCGTCGGAGACATACTGCATAGCAGGGTCGCAAAATCGGATATCTATGCGCTCACAAAGCTCGGTGCTAACGTGCGGCTCATTGGTCCTCCGACGCTTGTGCCTGACTGTCTGAAAGACCTCGGCGTCAGCGTTTATTTTGACATGAATGCAGGGCTTGAAGGCGTTGATGTGATCATGATGCTCAGGATCCAGCTTGAGCGGCAGGGCAAGGGGTTCTTTCCTTCCACCCACGAATATTTCAGGAATTGGGGCCTAACTGCTGCCAGGGTCTCCCGGGCAAAAGAAGATGCGATCATCATGCATCCCGGCCCCATGAACCGGGGCATCGAAATAGCGTCAGAGGTTGCTGACAGCGACCGATCGGTAATCCTCGATCAGGTGACCAACGGCATCGCCGTGCGCATGGCAGTGCTCTATCTGGTTTCAGGAGTCAAGTCATGACCACACTTATCAGGAACGGGCATCTCATAGACCCGATGCAGAAGATCGACGAAATCTGCGACATCCTTATTGAGGACGGCAAAATCAAAGAGATCCAGAGGCAGAAGACCAAAGGCAAAGCGCAGAAGAACGGTTCGGAGCGGAAAGCCGCAGATGAAGGACAGGAAGTTATCGACGCAGCAGGCATGCTGGTAATACCCGGACTGGTGGACATGCATGTTCATTTAAGAGAGCCGGGGTTTGAATATAAGGAGACGATAAAAACAGGCACTGAAGCGGCTGTAAGGGGAGGCATCACTTCGGTCTGCTGCATGCCCAATACAAATCCGGTAAACGACAACCCAGGGATCACCGAGTTCATCCTGAGAAAGGCGATACTGGAGGGTTCGTGCACGGTATTTCCTATTGGCGCTATTTCCAAGGGCCAAAAAGGCGAGGAGCTTGCAGAACTCGGCATGATGTATGATGCCGGCTGCGTGGCTTTCTCTGATGACGGCAGGCCGGTTATGGACTCCCTTCTGATGCGCCGGGCCCTTGAGTATGCACGGATCAGAAAGGCCCTCATCATATCCCACGCTGAAGACATGTCCCTGGCAGCCGGCGGCGTGATGAATGAAGGTCTCCTTTCGATCACCCTTGGGCTGAAAGGTATCCCTGCACAGGCAGAGGAGGTCATGATCAGCCGCGATATCGCACTTGCTGAACTGACCGGCGGCAGGCTCCACATAGCGCATGTATCAACTGCGGGCTCAGTCGAACTCCTGAGGCAGGCAAAGAAGCGGGGAGTTGCCGATATCACTGCCGAGACCTGTCCCCATTACTTCTCGATCACTGAGGAGGCGGTCATTGGTTACAACGCTAATGCAAAAGTAAACCCGCCTCTCCGCAGACAGGCAGACCTCGAGGCGATTAAAGAAGGCCTGCAGGACGGGACCATAGATGTTATCGCAACAGACCATGCGCCTCACCACAAAGACGAGAAGTCCGGCGAATTTGATAATGCGCCTTCAGGCATTTCAGGCTTCGAGACCTCGCTCGGCCTGAGTATGAGGCTTGTGGATGAGAAGATCCTTACCATCGCCCAGCTCGTCGAAAAAATGTGCGCGGCGCCTGCAAAGATCCTCGGCATCACTGATAAAAAGGGCTCGCTCAGGCCCGGGGCAGATGCAGATATCTCTATCATAAATACAAAAAAAGAATATGTAGTCAGTGGAGCAGACTTCAGGTCAAAGGGCAGGAATACTCCCTTTGAAGGCTGGATGCTGAACGCAGCACCTGCAGTCACCATTGCAAAGGGAAGGATATACCGATGGGAGTAAAAACGCTGCTCGTCCTCGCGGACGGCACAGTCTTTGAGGGAAAGAGCTTTGGTGCAGAAGGAGAGACGATCGGTGAGGTGGTCTTCAACACTTCAATGACCGGATACCAGGAGATCCTGACTGACCCTTCATACAAGGGACAGATCGTCACCATGACCTATACACAGATGGGAAACTACGGCGTGAATGATGAAGACATCGAGTCTGCAGGCGGGATCAAGGCTGAAGGCTTTGTCGTGAAAGAGGCCTGTGAATATCCCTCAAACTGGCGGTCGTCGTCAAGTCTGACGGAATACATGAAAAAGTCCAATATAGTAGGCATACAGGCCATTGACACCAGGGCCCTCACACGCCATCTGAGGAACCACGGTGCACAGATGGGCATCATCTCTACGGAGGGCAGTGATCCGCATAAGCTTCTGGAAAAGGTGATGGCTCATCCCGGCATCTCCGCCTTTGACTACGTAAAAGAGGTCTCCACCAAGGAGATCTATACCTGGGATGAAGGCTGCTGGAAATGGGGTGTCTGCACCAAAGGGATCCCCCAGCCCCTAACCCCTAACCCCCGCATGGTTGTCTATGATTTCGGGGTAAAGATGAATATTCTGCGGAATCTCGCTGACGCAGGATTCAGCCTGACCGTAGTGCCTGCCCAAACACCGGCAGAGGCAGTGCTTGAGATGAAGCCTGACGCAGTGCTTCTGAGCAACGGGCCGGGCGATCCGGAAAGGATCACCTATGGGATCGATAACGCGCGCAAGCTCATCGGCAGACTGCCGGTCTTCGGCATATGCCTTGGCCACCAGATCCTCGGCCTCGCATTGGGCGGAAAGACCTATAAACTGAAATTTGGCCATCACGGAGGCAACCACCCGGTCAAGGACCTCGCAACCGGGAAGGTCGAAATCACCTCGCAGAACCACAACTATTGCGTTGACATCAGCAGCCTCAAGGGCAAAGTGGAACTGACGCACCGAAATCTGTTCGACGGGTCTGAAGAGGGCATGCATCATGTCGAGCTCCCGGTCTTTTCTGTGCAGCACCACCCTGAGGCCGGACCCGGCCCCAATGATTCAACGCACCTATTTACGCAGTTCAGGCAGATGATAGAGAAAGGTGCGGCTTGATTGAAAAACAGACCGGTACATACAGCCTGTCAAAAGACGAAAAAAGGCTCATCCTCAGGACAGCCAGCTTTATCGCCGGCCAGGCAAGTGTGCTGCATAGCGGGGTGTACAACAGGGAGTTTTCATCCTGGCTTGCATCCTTTACCCTTGCCGGTATCGCCTATTTTATTCTGGTGATGAGTTTTGGAAAAGAGATGGTTTTTTATGCAATCTTTATGCTTCTGTTCATCGGGACCTTTCCGCTCTTCAGAAAATTTGTATTCAGGGAACAATTTCTTGAGACGGTATTCGACAGGGCAGAAGCAAAGGCCGTAATAACCCGACAGGGCATCCGAAAGAAGGTCCTGGAAACGGTCCCGCTGGCAGAAATTACCGGCCTCCGGATAGATACGCAGAAGACAGAGGTCACAAACCGTGACGGCGTCGAATTTGTGCAGAAGATCTCGGCGCAGCACAATGCGGCGATACCCGGATTCGGCGAAGAAACGATCTTCTACTGCCTCAAGTTCAGGCATGCTGACGGGACTGACAGTATACTATTTGCTGACAGTGCGATGCAGGATGTGATTACTGTTTATGATGAGATAAAGGAATTTCTGAAAATCTAATATAGAGAGCTGAGAGGTAATTGTGCCCAAGAGAGAAGACATCAAAAAGATACTGCTTATCGGTTCAGGCCCGATCGTGATCGGCCAGGCATGCGAATTTGACTATTCCGGCACCCAGGCGTGCAAGGCGCTGCGCGACGAGGGCTACCAGGTAGTTCTCGTCAACTCAAACCCTGCCACGATCATGACAGACCCTGAGACTGCTGATGTGACGTATATCGAGCCGCTGACCGTCGAGATCCTCGAGATGATCATAGAAAAAGAACGGCCTGATGCCATTTTGCCGACCATGGGCGGACAGACCGCGCTGAATCTGGCAGTGAAACTTGCAGAAGGCGGCATCCTTGATAAATACAAGGTGGAACTTATCGGCGCAAAGCTCCATGCGATCAAAAAGGCTGAGGACAGAGAACTCTTCAAACAGGCCATGCTCAAGATCGGGCTTGATCTTCCGAAGAGCTCTACGGTCTCGACACTCAAAGAAGGTCTTGATGCTATCGACCAGATCGGCTTCCCTGCGATCATGCGGCCTGCCTTCACGCTCGGCGGCACAGGCGGTGGTATTGCCTACAACATCGAGGAGTATACGGAGCTGCTTGATAAAGGGCTGAAGCTCAGCCCGGTAAGCCAGATACTGGTCGAGGAATCGTGCCTCGGGTGGAAGGAATATGAACTCGAGGTGATGCGCGATACAAAAGACAACGTGGTGATCATCTGCTCGATTGAGAATTTCGATCCCATGGGCGTGCATACCGGCGATTCGATAACCGTTGCCCCTGCCCAGACGCTGACAGACAAGGAATATCAGCGCATGCGGGACGCCTCGATCGCGATCATACGCGAAATCGGTGTTGACACCGGAGGATCGAACATCCAGTTTGCACTTAATCCGGACACCGGCCGCATGATCATCATAGAGATGAATCCTCGCGTCTCGCGCAGTTCTGCGCTTGCGTCCAAGGCAACGGGCTTTCCGATTGCCAAGATCGCGGCAAAATTGGCAGTGGGGCTCACGCTTGATGAGATCAGGAACGACATCACGCGTGAAACGCCTGCGTCATTTGAACCGACCATTGACTATGTGGTCACAAAGTTCCCGAGGTTCGCCTTTGAAAAGTTCCCTGAGGCTGATCCGCTGCTGACTACGCAGATGAAGTCAGTCGGAGAGGCCATGTCCATAGGCAGGACCTTTAAGGAATCCCTCCAGAAGGCACTGCGGAGCCTTGAAAACGGCAGCTACGGCCTTGAAGAGGTCACCGGCGATTTTGAGAAGATCAAGAAGAAACTGAAGATCCCGAGCGCTGAGCGCATGTGGTACGTTGCACAGGCCCTGCGCACAGGCATGACCGTCCAGGAGATCTACGAACATTCGATGATCGATCCCTGGTTCCTGAACAATCTGAGAGAGATCATTGAGTTTGAGGAAGAGATGAAACGGTCAGCTATCAGTGATCAGCTTTCGGCAAAGGCAGACCTCGTGCGGCAGGCAAAGGAATACGGGTTCTCTGACAAGAGACTTGGCCAACTCCTCGGACTGCAGGAGGCTGAGATCAGAAATTTCAGAAGAGAAAATAATATCCGGCCTGTGTATAAAATGGTCGATACTTGCGCTGCAGAATTTGCTGCATATACGCCATACCTGTATTCAACATATGAAAGGCCATACTACAAGATAACAGGTGACTCTTTACCAATTTTTGACTCTGAAGCCAACCCAACCGAAAAACAGAAGATCATTATCCTCGGTTCCGGCCCCAACAGGATCGGGCAGGGGATAGAATTTGACTATTGCTGCGTACATGCTGTGTATGCCCTGCGCGAATTAGGCTATGAGACTATCATGGTCAACTGTAATCCCGAGACCGTCAGCACAGACTATGACACTGCTGACAGGCTCTATTTTGAGCCGCTCACGATCGAGGATGTCCTTAATATCATTGATGCAGAAAAGCCGATCGGCGTGATCGTTCAGTTTGGCGGCCAGACACCGCTCAAGCTTGCTGTTCCCCTTGAAAAGGAGGGCATTAAAATATTAGGCACATCTCCTGATGCGATCGACAGGGCTGAAGACAGGAAACGTTTTAAGGCACTCCTTCACAAACTGAATTTGAAACAGCCGGAAAGTGACACGGTCATGTCAGTTGAAGAGGCTGTGGCAGCGGCAAAGATCATAGGGTATCCGGTCATGGTAAGGCCGTCCTATGTGCTTGGGGGAAGGGCGATGGAGATCGTGTACGACGAAGACACCATCAGAAATTATATGGAGCGCATGGTCAAGGCGTCGCCTGAACACCCGATCCTTGTTGATAAATATCTTGACGATGCCATCGAAGTTGACGTTGATGCGCTCTCTGACGGCACAGACGTTATCATCGGCGGTGTCATGGAACATATTGAAGAGGCCGGCATACACTCAGGCGACTCCGCCTGCTCATTGCCGCCTTATTCCCTGAGCAAAGAGATCATAGATGAGATAAAAAGGCAGTCAAAAGAGCTTGCCCTTGAACTGGGCGTTATCGGCCTTATGAATGTGCAGTTCGCTGTAAAGAAGGACGAGATCTATATCCTTGAGGTAAACCCCCGCGGCTCAAGGACCGTGCCGTTTGTTTCGAAGGCTACCGGTGTCCCGCTTGCAAAGATCGCTGCCAAGGTGATGACCGGCAAGACCCTGAAAGAGCTTGGCATCACAACTGAGGTGCAGATAAAGCATGTTGCGGTCAAAGAAGCAGTATTTCCCTTTGACAAGTTCCCGGGCGTCGACACCATACTGGGGCCTGAGATGAAGTCTACCGGTGAGGTAATGGGAATTGATAATGATTTTGGGAGGGCGTACGCAAAGGCCCAGGCAGCGAGCAACAATAAGCTCCCGCTATCCGGCAAGATTGTGATAAGCATCAGGGACAAGGACAAAATTGGAATTTGTGATCTTGTGAGCAGGCTCTATGCCGCAAGCTTTACCGTAGTTGCGACAAAAGGCACAGCAGCGTTCCTTAACGAAAAGGGACATGATGTTGAGGTGATCAATAAAGTAACGGAAGGCAGGCCGCATATCGTGGATCTTATTAAAAACAAAGAGGTCGTTTTTGTGATAAACACGGTAAGCGGAGCGCAGGCGAAGATGGACTCCATGTCGATCAGGCGAAGCGCACTCCAGTATGGCGTGCCGTATACCACCACCGTATCAGGCGCTAAGGCGGTCGTCACCGCGATCGAACAGCTCCAGAAAAAGAAGATCAATATTAAATCGATACAGGAATATCACCGCGACGTATAGGTGATTAACGGGATAGCCTGGTCCAGAAATGGTTGCAGGATCGTTTCAAAAGGGCAGGCCGCATATCGTTCAGGGTATTAATCCGGGAGAATGGCGAACCCGAAGATGATACCCTTAAGCAAGGGTGGTCTGCGTTCCTGTTGTTCATTTTTCTTACGCCGCTCAGGTATCATAAATGATATGAATTATCAGAAAATCATTAAGAATTTCAAGAACAGGAAGATATTGGTCATCGGCGACATTATCCTTGACCATTATATCCTGGGGAAAGTGAACAGGATATCCCCTGAGGCCCCTGTGCCGGTTGTTGAGGTGACACGGGAGACCTTCCTGCTTGGGGGGGCTGCCAATGTTGCCCACAACATTGTTTCGTTAGGTGCGCATGCCGCAGTAATCGGCATCAATGGCGAGGACATGGCAGGAGAGGCTTTGAAAAGCATTCTGCAGCAGAAGGGCGTTGACTGCAGCGGCCTTTTTACGGAGAACAGGCCGACAACGGTAAAGACGCGTGTTATTGCCCATAACCAGCAGGTGGTCAGGTTCGACCGCGAGGACAGCAAATATGTTGTCGGCAGGATATTAAAAGGCATACTTTCCCATATCCACTCCATTCTGAATGACTATGACGCGGTGATCATATCTGACTATAAGAAGGGCATGGTCACTGCAGATCTTGTCAAAGGCATTCTGAAAAAGACACGGGCAAAGAATATGTTCGTCGCGGTTGATCCCAAGGTCGGCCACTTCGATTTTTATAAGGGTGTCTCGCTCATTACGCCGAACCTTATGGAGGCTGCCTTTGGAGCCGGACTTGATATCAGGGACGATAAATCTCTGAACAGGGCAGGCCAGGCGCTCCTGAGAAAATTGTCTTTGAAGGCTGCTCTTATTACGAGAGGAGAGCAGGGGATGAGTCTGTTTGAGAAGAACAAGGTCACCCATATCCCGACCGTTGCGCGGCAAGTCTATGACGTTACCGGCGCCGGCGATACGGTCATCTCTGCGTTTACGCTTGCCACGGCATCAGGCGCAAGCCTCGAGGATTCTGCGGTGATCGCCAATCATGCAGCCGGTATTGTTGTCGGTGAGGTCGGGACAGCGGTAGCTACTCCGGAACAGTTGCTGGAATCGTTCGAGTAACGAATCAGGAATATCGTTTAGACAATCATGGAAAACTCATCACTCATTACTCGTAACCCATCACGACCCGTAAAGGCCATTGCCCTGTACTCAGGCGGTCTTGACAGCACGCTTGCAATCCTGACGGTGATGAAGCAGGGGATTGAGGTGAAGGCTGTCACCTTCCTGAACCACTTCGGCTGCGACATCACCGACAAGTCATCATGCTCGAAAAACCCCTTTGCCGCAGCGCAGCAGTTCGGCTTTGAGGTGAAGCTCTGCCATCTTTCAGACAAGTTTATCGATATTGTAAAAAATCCGAAGTTCGGCCATGGTAAAAACATGAACCCCTGCATGGACTGCAGGATATTGATGCTGAATGAGGCAAAGGTATTCATGAAAATGGTCAACGCCGATTTCATCATCACCGGTGAGGTGCTGGGACAGAGGCCCATGAGCCAGCGCAGGGATGCCCTCGATATCATCGACCGGGAAACAGGCCTGCGGGGCCGCATCCTGAGGCCGCTTACCGCAAAGCTGCTGAAGCCTACCATTGCCGAACAGGAGGGGCTTGTGGACCGCGATATGTTATACGGATTTGGCGGCCGCACGAGAAAACCGCAGATGGCGCTTGCTGCAGAGTTCGGCCTGACTGACTATCCTTTGCCGGCCAGCGGCTGTCTTCTTACGGAGCCGAACTATTCCTATCGCTTAAGCGAATCACTTGCATACGACAGGGACCCATCTCTTGACGACCTGAACCTGCTCCGTGTCGGCAGGCATTTCAGGCTGTCCGATACCTGTAAAGTTATCGTCGGAAGGGATGAAGCAGAAAACAACGCTATTCTTCTGATCCTTGGAGAAAAGGGTACCTTTATGAAGGCAGAGGACCATGCCAGTCCGATTACGGTGATCAGGGGAGATGCGGATGAAGAGATGACAAGGATCGCTGCTTCACTCTGCGCACGCTATTCCGATGGTAAACATCTGGCCGAAGTTAAGGTGAAGATCTGGAACGGGGACGACGTCCGCTATCTCACGGTGCACCCTGCTGATCAGTCCACTATTGACCAGTATAAGATAGAGCGGAAAGACAAAAGCAAGGTGCCGCAGAAGGTTTGAGTTATTCTTCTTTCGGACATTCACAGTTGCACGTGCTTCCTGTAGTCGACTTTGAACGTCTGTAGCTATCAGTGTTACTTACTCTTGTAACTCATCAGTGACAAAATTCCGATGTTTTACCCTGCCGGCTTTTAGTCCGTAATAACAGCAAATACCATTTGCCGGAAATATTACCCGTTGATTTAGTTAACTTTATTCTTCACAAGGCAAGGGGGCTATGCTATCATTTCGCTTATGAGCCAAGAAAAAGCCCTCGGGGTATATTAGTTGTTGTACGCAAAGTAAAATGAAGATACTAATAATATTCTGCTTTGTCGCCATTTGCTTTCTGATTTCTCCTGCCGCCGTTCTGGCAAAAGAAAGAAACTATTCTACTGAAGATGCTATGTTTCATCATGCAAGTGACATGGCTAACATCGGCGAATGCGAAAGCGATATTGATTGCCATTTACGCCGGGCAATTAATGCATTTTCGCCCTTTATTGTTAAGTACCCAAAGAATTCAAATGTGCGCCAGGCTATCGATGAAATAAACCAGCAATTACGAATGCTTACCTGGAATCCTAAAGAGAATGGACTTTCGGAAATATTTGATTTAGAAGATACAACTGTTTTACTGAAGAATTACAAGTCTGTTATAACGAAATTACCAGATGCTGATATGCGGGCGGATTCGTTCTACCTCCTTGCCCGCGCATTTATAAGTCTTGGGCAGTTTGAAGTTGCGAAGCAGATTTATAATGATCTTGAATCGCATTACACAAAGTACCGAAATGCTAAAAGTCGTGCATCTTACTTGCTCATCGATTATTCACAAAACGGAAAAGGTCAAGTGCTTAATACTGCTAACCTTACAAAGTATACCGTCCATCTATCAGACACTTCCGTAAGGAAACGACTAAAGGCGCTGGATAGGATAAAGGATGCAAATATACAGGATCGCCCCCTGCTCTTTTCGTTGCTGCTTGCTGTGGGCAATCTCTCAGAAAAAGATGTCTCGCCGATAGTTCGGCGGCATTCTATTTATATTATTGGTAAACTTGCATCACAAACCTCTTTTTTTAGGGCAGCCGTCGGCTATTGTGTCATTCATGAGCCTGACAAGAGAAATCAGTATTACTGCGCAGACCTCGGCATCAACCACCCTGATCTAAAATCTACTGATTTTTATGCATATAATAGTGAACGGATTAACACAATAATATCGGAGGCAACGGGGAAAAAATATCCGAGCGAAGAACAGCTTGACGAATGGCAGAATCGAGCAATTCAAAGAGACGAGGAAGTAGCTGAGGAATTGCAGCGACGCATGAAAGAGATCAAAGAGAGAAAATAATAACGCAAGCAATACAGCGTACAGCAATCGCATCCAGCCGAGTCGCATTAAGCGCAGTTTTTTCACTTTGGCTATACGCTCCCGGCTGATGCACGGCGTTGTGTGAGGGATAGGAAAGGACAGTATTCAATCTCGGTTAACGATCAATGGCGTATCTGCTTCCGGTTCGTTGATAAAGATGCATATGATGTCGAACTGACAGATTACCATTAAGGAGAGGTGCCCTATGAGTATTCCTAACAAGAAAGAACGGAGCATTCGGCCTGTCCATCCCGGCGAGATGCTGCGTGAGGATTTCCTGCCGGATTTCGGACTGACTGTGGCCGGTTTTGCTAAAGCCCTTGGTGTGTCGCGCCAGACAGTAAATGAACTTCTCAGGGAGCGGCGGGCTCTGAGCCCGGCCATGGCATTACGCCTTGCAAAGTTGTTCGGCAATACCCCTGAATTTTGGCTGAATGCACAGCGTGCCATCGATCTCTGGGAGGCAGCGCGTGCAATGAAAAAAACAATAGAACGCATTGCTCCGCTTCATGCAGCATAGCAGTAAGCTTTAGCGATAGAATTTCTGCACTGAGGGGAAGTGGTCCTAATTTGTTAATTGGGGAAGAAGGTACTAAAGTCTTATCGGCACGTTTCGTTCTCTGAGGTATTCCTTTGCTTCCCTGACTGAATATTCCCTGAAGTGAAAGATCGAGGCTGCCAGAGCTGCATCTGCCTTTCCTGCAGTAAGACCCTCATAAATATGTTCAAGATTGCCTACGCCACCTGACGCAATGACCGGGATCGAGACTGCCTCTGAGATAGTCCTGGTCAGCTCGATATCGTAACCATCTTTGGTCCCGTCCTTGTCCATGGAGGTGAGCATGAACTCTCCTGCACCAAGCTCCTCCATCTTCTTCGCCCATTTCACGGCATTGATAAGCTTCATCTGACGGCCGCCATGGGTCGAGATCGCCCAGGTGAGATCGCCCCCTTCTTTTGAGAGGGCATTCATATCGAGGATTACATCTTTGAGCGATGCATCGGAAAACCAGTCTTCACCAGTAGCATTGGCCATATTGTCAGCGACCCTCTTTGCATCGATCGCAACAACAATGCACTGGCTGCCGAACTTCTCTGCAGCGCGGCTGATGAAATGCGGGTCTTTCACTGCGGTTGTATTGATCGAGACCTTGTCGCAGCCTGAATTGAGCAGGTTGCGTATGTCCTCAATCGTCTTGATCCCGCCGCCGACTGTCAGAGGCATGAATACGTCTTCAGCGGTCCTTTCGACAATATCAAGGATGATTTTGCGTTTCTCGTGGGATGCGGTTATATCAAGGAAGATGAGTTCGTCAGCGCCCTGTTCGTCATAGAACTTTGCGTTTTCAACCGGGTCTCCGGCGTCGCGGAGATTGACGAAGCTGACGCCTTTTACGACGCGGCCGTCCTTGACATCGAGACAGGGGATTATGCGCTTAGCAAGCATATCAATGACCGGCTTCTGTCAGCCGTATTGCTTCTTTGAGGTCAAGGGAACCGGAATAGATCGCCTTGCCGGTGATTGCGCCCCAGAGGTTCGGGATCTTCAGGAGGTTCTTTATGTCATCGATGGTTGCGATGCCGCCTGATGCAATAACAGGGATCTTTACCGTTTTTGCCATTTCTTCCTGGGCAGGGATATTCGGACCGGTCAGCATGCCGTCACGGGCAATGTCAGTATAAATAATGCCACCCACGCCTATGGTCTCGACCCTTTTTGCAAGCTCTATCGCATCGATTGCGCTCACCTCTTCCCAGCCCTTGACCGCTACCTTGCCGTCCTTTGCATCGATGCCGATAAAGATCTTGCCGGGGAACTGTCTGCATGCCTCTATCAGCAACGAGGGGTCTTCGATTGCCGCGGTGCCGATGATGACACGGTTGATGCCTGCCGAAATAAGCCGGTCTACAGTGACGATGTCCCTGATGCCGCCGCCCACCTCGATGATCATTTTGACGTTCTTCCTGATCTCCAGGATCTTGCTGAGGTTCTTCTGGCTGCCGGTGAAGGCGCCGTCAAGGTCTACGACATGGAGCACTTTAGCTCCCATTGCCTCCCATTTTTTCGCTGTACCTGCGGCATCGTCGGAATAGACCGTGACAGCCTCTTTCCGCCCCTGCTGCAGCCTGACGCAGACGCCGTCCTTTAAATCTATTGCAGGAATAATAAGCATGTATTACTATACCAAAAACCTTTTTTAAATTATAGTGTTAAGCAAGTTATAACCATCATGAAAAGAAAATCTGAATATAGCGCAGCAGAGATGCAATTTCCCCTGAAAATGGTCGTAGCAGGGTATTGTCTGCTTGCATGCCTTATCTGCATCATGCTGTTTTCCCCGGCTGATTCGTCTGCGTTTTCAATGCCGGAAAAGCTCATCTTCGATCTGACCTGGACAGGCGTGAAAGCAGGGAATGCGGTCCTTGAGGTGGTGGAAGAAAAAGAGGCGATACGGGTGATATCTACGGCGAACTCCGCTGCATGGGTTTCCGTATTCTATACGGTCGACGACCGGGTTGAGTCGGTACTCGCCAGGGGCAAGTCCTCCATTTTTATTGGGCAGACCAAAAACTTCAGGCTGAAGATCAGGGAAGGCAAGCACAGAAGAGACAAGGAGATTATATTCGACCATGTCAAGCACACCGCCCAGTTTATCGATCATCTTGAAAAAGAGAAGGACCGGAAAGAATATCCTGTGCACGAAAATGTCTTTGATCCCCTTTCAGTCCTCTATTATGTGAGGACCCTGAAACTTGAAGTGGGGAAACCGGTCTATGTTGATATATTTGACAGTAAAAAAATTTGGAATGTCGAGGTCCAGGTAGTCAGAAAAGAAAAGATCAGCACGATCCTCGGCGAGGTGGAGACCATAGTCATCAAGCCGCTGATGAAGTCGGAGGGCATCTTCAACCGGAAGGGCGAAATGCTCATCTGGCTGACCGACGACCAAAAGAGGACCCCGGTCAAAATGCAGACAAAAGTCGCTGTCGGTGCCATAACCGCCACACTGGTCGGCGGTAATTATTAAGTGTACCTGCTTTGGCAATAGTCCGAAATTGTTCGGATTTGAGAGATCATAACCTGATGGCGCTGCCGGCCGCCGCTGACCTAATGGAGATATAGTTTATTGGAAGATTACAGGAAAATTATTCAACTCGTAAAACCGTACTGGCACAGGGTTGCCCTCGCGGGCATAATCAGTGTAATCGTGTCAGGTCTCAACGGGTCTCTTGCCTGGCTGGTGAAGCCTATGATGGACGATATCCTGATCAAGAAGAACACGACGATGCTGTGGCTGCTCCCTGCCGCAATATTTCTTATCTTCCTGCTTAAAGGCGTGTTTCTCTTTTTCCATGAATATCTCATGAAATCTGCGGCACAGAAAATGGTGATGAACCTCAGGAATAACCTGTATGCTCATATCCTGGATCTGCCGATAGGATATTTCGGCAAAACGTCCAGTGGGGAACTCATATCAAAAACCATTAACGATACCTCTATCCTGCAGGGAGTTATCTCCCTGACGGTCAAGGACCTGTTTATCGAGAGCACCACTGTGGTCGCGCTTTCAGCCGTCGCTTTCTGGCGGAGATGGGACCTGACCCTTATTGCGCTGCTGATTTTGCCTACCGCATTTTATGGCGTTGGACGACTGGGCAAGAGAATAAAGCTTATCAGCCGGCGCACACAGGAAAAAATATCTATTATTACGGCATTCCTGAATGAGAGTTTTTCAGGCATCAAGATCATAAAGGCCTTTTCCCGACAGGCAGATGACCTGGAGCGCTTTAAGCGCATTAACAAAGATTTCTACCGGGAAAATATGCGTGCGACCAGGGTCTCTGAATTTGCCGGCCTGATCATGGAGGCGGTTGGCGGGATTGGTATTGGATTTGTCATCTGGTATGGCGGCAGGCTTATTACCCAGAATGTCATTACGGTCGGAGATTTTATCTCATTTCTGACGGCCATTTTTTTGGTGTATACGCCGGCAAAGAGACTTGCCAAGGTAAATGTAGGTATTCAGCAGACGCGCGGGCCGCTGGAGAGGATATATTCCTTATTGGCGGAAAACAGGGAATCCGAAGGCCGTGAAGAACTAAAGCCGATTGCGAAAGAGATCGATTTTAAAGGGGTTTCTTTTATCTATCCGGCAGCCAAACATGAGGCGTTGCGCAATATAGACCTGCACGTGGAGAAGGGCGCGGTACTTGCCATTGTCGGCAAGAGCGGCGGAGGCAAGACTACCCTTATTAATCTGCTGCCCAGATTTTATCTGCCGACAGAAGGCGCTATTTATATCGACGGGATGGATATATCTTCGGCCACATTTCATTCATTAAGAAACCAGTTCGGCATCGTGAGCCAGGAAGTGATACTTTTCGATGACACTATTTTTGCCAATATCGCCTATGGGAAACCCGGCTCAGATATGACCGATGTGATATCTGCAGCAAAGGCCGCATACGCGCACGATTTTATTATGGAACTTCCGCAAGGCTACGAGACCATGATCGGTGAAAGGGGGGTGAGGCTTTCCGGAGGGCAGCGGCAGAGACTCTCAATCGCCCGGGCCATACTCAAGAATCCCCCTATCCTTATCCTCGACGAAGCGACCTCATCTCTTGATACGTCCTCTGAGATGATGGTGCAGAAGGCCCTCGAAAACCTCATGGAAAACAGGACGACCTTTGTGATCGCTCACCGGCTTTCGACGGTGAAAAAAGCTGACCGGATCATTGTCCTGGACAAGGGAATGATTGTAGAATCCGGAAACCATCAGGAGCTCTTTGATAAAAACGGCATCTACCGGGAGCTCTATGAGCTTCAGTTCAGCAGATAGCCTGCGGGAGTCTCCCTATGGCCAGCTCTCCATAAGAAGATAATAGGTGAGCAGGGCAGCGACCGGGTCTTAGGCTTGTTTCGTGATATCAACAGGGCACGTCTTCAGAAAGACAGCCGTCGACTATCTTTCCTAACTGTCCCTCGAACTCAAGATGTCTTACCGATTCTCTGATTTCCGTTTTTGACCGGTGTTTCTGCATTGCGGTGCTCATGGCCCCGGCAACAGATCCGATATTTTTCAGGTCTTTGATTATTGCCCCTGCCCCCTCCTGTATGACCTCTGAACAGCCGTTTGAGTTGCTGGTCACCGTATAAAGTCCCATGGCCAATGCCTCCAGAGAGGCGTTCGAAAACGGATCGTAGATTGTCGGCAGCACAAAGGCATCGGCCGACTGGAAAAAAGGGATGACGTTTTTTTGCGGCCCGCAGAAGATGACCCTCGCAGAAAGTCCCAGCCTGCTGGCCAGCCCTCGATACTGCTTTTCATTCCTGTCTTTTCCTACTACGATCAGTCCCGTCTTTTCGGGGAGCATTTTCAGGGCTTCTATCGACTTTGCGACTCCTTTCCTCTCATAACCGCTCCCCACATGGAGAAAGTAAAACATTTCGTTTTGTAACGAGAGCCCTCTGCGCAGAGTATCCTTTTCTCTTAGACCCTGTTCAAAGACCCCGGAGAACTCGTTCCATTCTACCCCGTTATGCACCACGGTCAGTTTTCCGGCTGCGGCGGGATAATACCTGAGCATCTCGTCGCGCACAAAAAAAGAATTACAGAATATCTTTTTTAAATTTTCTGAAAGAAAAGCCCTCTTCTCAATCCGGAGCATCATCCGGTGAAAGGGGTTGAGGCGGAAGCTGAGGCATCTGAGGGCTGAGCTTTCAGTGCATCTCCTGTCGAGCCACGCTGCATGGCATCCTCCCCCGGCACGCAGGTGCGTCTGATAATCTGTGCGGTCCATACCGAGTACGCAATCGTATCTTGTGGCTTTAAAATGCCTGTTGGCCGAGGCGTTAAAAGAGAGAAGCCTGAGCAGGTTATTGTATCTGAACTGCTTCAGAGGCACCCAGTTGACATGCGGGGAGGTCTTTTCCCATCGCACAGATTCCGCGGTGACGACATCAACGACAATATCCCTTTTTGCAAAGGCATCGATCAGCCGTGTGGTATATTTCTCCCCGCCGCCATAGGGGGTATAGTTGCTCTTGATTATCGCTACCCGCATAAGAGGATTCATAAAACAGGTCTGTATAGGTTATTGGGAGCCATTCTTTTAGTATAATAGCATATGCGCAAACGCAACGTTTTCCTTCCCGCAGGAACGGAACCATGAAAAAACATTTCATCCCGCCGCTGTTTTTTACGTCTCTGTTTCCTGTTGTGGCGGCCAACACTATTCTTTCAATGTGCATTTCTTACCCTCTGTTTGCCTTCGGGGCGAAGTATGGTACCCTGTTTGGCCTGATGGTAAGCCTTGTATCGTTTGCAGGCCACTATTTGCTGCTTAACCTCGCCGCAGGGATGATAATACTGCTGTTTACCGGATTTCTTCCCCGAAGGGCAATGATTGTGCTCAGGATAGTGCTCTTTTCCCTTTTGCAGATACTCCTCCTTGTGGATACGAAGCTCTATGAGATCTTCCGCTACCATATTAATTCCCTTGTGCTGAATATTGTGACTACGGAAGGGGTGAGGGATTCTGTCATCCTTGGTATGGGCACGATAGCGCTGCTTTCTTTCTGGAGCGCGGTAATATTCTCTCTGGAGTTTGTCATTAATGCATACCTGGCCAGTGTCTACAGAACATTTGTTCCTGCCAGACTTTCCCATACGATAAGGATTTCCCGGGCGGTCTTTGTTGCCTGTCTGCTGCTCATTGTTGCGGATAAAGGGCTTTATGCCTATGGAGATCTTTTTAATGTAACTGACATCATTGGCAACGCCAAGCTTTACCCTCTGTATCAGCCGCTGACCATAAGGAGATTTGCCTCAAAAGTCCTTCATATCCAGGTGAACAGGGAGGCCGGGTTCAAGTTTTCACCCTCGGATTCAACTCTGAATTATCCCCGGAAGCCGCCGGTATTTGACCCTGGAACCGGTCGCAATTACAACATTGTTGTTGTCGTTCTCGACGGTCTCCGCTTTGACATGCTTGATGAGGAGGTCATGCCGAACCTCTCGGCCTTTGCAAAGGAAAGCATCGTTTATGCCGACAACTACAGCGGAGGCAACGGCACGAGGTTTGGCATATTTTCGCTTCTGTACGGGGTACACGGGTCATACTGGCATACCTTTCTTGCCCAGCGCAGATCCCCGGTCCTGCTGGATACCCTTCAGGAGAAGGGATATGATTTTACTATCCTGTCGAGCACCCGGCTGACATTCCCTGAATTCAGAAAGACTGCCTTCATAAAGATTCCCGACAGCATAAAGGATACCTATAATGCTGATACCATACCGAAACGGGACGAGCTGTTGACCAGGGATTTTGAGGACTATCTCGGAAACAGGAGTCCTCAGCAGCCGTTTTTTGCCTTCCTCTACTACAATTCCTCCCATGAGCCGTTTGCCTTTCCGGATGAATTTACAAAGTTCAGGCCGGTGCTCAAAGGTGAGATCAATTATTTCAGGGACGTTGAGAAGTCAAAAGTCCCGCTGCTGAAGAATATGTATAAAAATGCCGTCTTCTATGAGGACCACCTGCTTGGTAAGGTCATCAGGTCTTTGAAGGAGAGGCGTCTGCTGGACAATACGATCGTCGTAATAACCGGCGATCATGGAGAGGAGTTCTTCGAAAACGGCTTTTGGGGCCATACGTCGTCTTTTGATGACTACCAGCTGAAGACTGCCTTTGTGATGCATTACCCCGGCATCAGCCACCGGGTCGTCCGGAGGATCAGTTCGCATCATGACCTCGTGCCGACCCTGATGGAGTCCCTTGGATGTGTCTCCCCTCCCGGCGAATACTCCCAGGGGATTTCCCTGCTGAGAGAAGAACCCCACTCCTATATAACGGCAGCCAATTGGGATACAGCTGTCATGATCGACCACGAACTGAAGATTGTCTACTCTACCGAGATGTATAACATGGGCTCCTTTACCGTGCATAAAAAAGAAGACTATGCTGTTATCAGTGCCCCCGGTCAGCTGCTGAAGCAAAAAAATGCCCAGCTTCGAGATGTCCTGGTAAGGATGTCAGAATTCTACAAGAAAATGTAGACAGCAGGCCCTATGGCCGGGATTGTCCCGGTATTTCGACTGCTCATCAGGTCATCCTGAGCAGCAGGTCTGCAAGTTGCCTGCCGATAGCCTCGACAGAATAATACGCTTCTGTTTTTTTTCTGGCATTCTCCCCAAATTCTATCCTCTGTTTTTCGCTCTGTATTAAAGAGCGCAGGGCATCATAAAAACCTTCACGGGTCGATATCACAAGCCCCTCTTTGCCGTGCTCAACGATCTCCCTGTTGATGCCCACATCAGAGACGACCGGCGGTACCCCTGCCGCCATATACTGCAGCGCCTTGTATCCGCACTTGCCTTCGCTCCATTTATTTGAGGGAAGGGGCATGACGCCGATGTCAAAGAGGGCGATCTCTCTTTCCTGTGTGGTAAGACTCCAGGGCACGAAATCAACCTGCACGCCGGGTATTTGAATCGTGTCGCTGCAGATCACTCTCACCCGGATATTGTTGCTGCGGGCAAGGTTTTGAAATGTTTCCGAGAGCATTGCCAGATGGCGCAGATTCCCTTTCCCGCCGATCCAGCCGATAACCATATCCCTGTTTCGGACGGAATGATCCTTGACAGGAATACTGCGGGTCTCAACTGCCGAAGGCAGCACGACCACATTTTTATTGAATTTATTTGCGTAGTCGGCCAGTACCCGGTTGCCGGCAATAACGAGGTCTGCTGCTCCCGTAATTTGTTTGAACTTTGAAAGTCTCGCCATGCTTTCAAAGGACGCGTGTGAATCATCCCGGTAATAAATGGCGTCATCAAAATCAAAAATAAGCTTCCGGGCGCAGGACCTGAGCAGTTTTACTTCGAAGGGGGAGAGCAGTTTCTTCTGAAGAAATACGACATTGAACCTTCCGAGTTTCCGAAACAGGCGCATTCTGTCAGAGATGCTTTTTGGATAGGCCCTGGCTTCAACACAAACCCCAGCTTTTTGTATTTCAGGAAGGAGGTTCAAGACCCTGATCCTGCTGCTTGGCATCAGCTCATCCTGGTATAAAAAAAGCACGGTATACACGTTACCATCTCCTGAAGGCGCAACGGTTCTGCGGCATGGTCAGTCCCTGACCGCAAAGACCGTCATTCTTCCGGTCCTCCAGAACCTGGCGATAAATTTCAGCATTAATCGTATGAAGATTTTAATAACCCCTGATTGCATGAAAGACAAAAGCCGCATTGAGGACCCGCCTTCGGATGCGTTCTTCAGACTGCCATAGAAATCAGCATCGGTAGTATGATGGACGGTCTTTACCGTCCTGAATCCCGAGGATTTTAAATAGGCGCCAAGGGTCTCAGGGGTGAAGTGATAGAGGTGGTTTGGAAGATGAAGACCATAAAAATAGTTCCGGAACAGCCTTGACTCAATACCTGAGACATCCGGCACACTGATAATAAGCTGTCCCTGCGGCCTGAGCCAGCGGGCAGCCTTCTCCAGGATCCTCCGCGGAGAAGGAGCATGCTCAAGAAACATCCTCATGATAATTACATCGAAGGAGGCCTGAGCAGGGTCAAACTCATCAATATCAGCATTGATCAGCGGAAGGCCGAAGACCTTTCTGCCGGTCGATACAGCCTCTTCGCTCATGTCGGTTCCCTGAACCTCCCAGCCGAGCTGCTTCATTTCGTGGAGGAATTTGCCGTATGAACATCCTATCTCCAATAACCTTCCCCTTTGCTGGTAGTGTGGTATTCCTTCAATATCAAATTTGATTTTCCTTGAGAGATAGACCGGATAGAGCAGGCATTGGATGAGACGACTCCTGTTTTTTTCCGGGAAATATCCACGGAAATACTGCAGAAGAATTCTATAGATGCCTTTCACGGTTTTTATCGGGACAAAAGCGGCGTTGCTTAAGACATAATAATGGGTTGTCTCAGGATAATATGACCTGATTTCATGCTTGTCCGGACGCGGATTGGTATAGATCAGACCACATGCCCTGCATTGAACAACGGAAAATTCCCCCTCTTTCTTGTTTATGTAATCTTTTGAACGTACATAGGGCCGACAGTCCAAGCGGCCGCACAGATCACATGAAACCGTCTCCATGGGGCAATTACCGGTTATCCCGATGGCTTAGCCATCGCGGTGCTGACTGCGCTGCAGCTCAAGGAGTTTGGCATATTTCAGGAAGGACCCCCCTGCTCTGGTAATCGCAATGATAAACCCGTCAAGGCCGTTGAGAAACCCCAGCTTTAGGATATAGACCTGCATGAACATTGTGGCCCCATGCAGGAAGGGAGTAACCGCATTAACGCGTTTGCCTGCATCAAAGAGTTCCTTTGCCATGTCCGTAGATCTTCCCTCCATGATCCTCAGCATGTCAGAGTAGGAGAAAAAGCTGAAATGTTCTATCGGTGCATGAGTCCTGGTCAACGTGCCGTTTGTGGCCCATATGCCGTGGGTTATGGATTTATAACGCCCCTTGCTCTTCTTGACGAGACGTATTATTCTGTCTGGCCACCATCCGCAGTGTCTGATCCACCTGCCATGAAAGTAGTTTTTTCTTGGGAAGCTGTAAGCGTCCGCGCCCTGGTCATTGTCCAGAAGTCTCTTGATCTCGGCCTTCGTCTCCTCTGGAATTCTTTCATCCGCATCAACGATGAGAACCCATTCATGTCTGCATTTATCAATGGCACTGTTCTTTTGGGGGCCGTCGCCTTTCCAGTCTTCTACAAAGACCCGGCAGCCAAAATCACGAGCTATGGCCACCGTCTTATCGGTACTCCCGGAATCGACGACTATAATTTCATCTGCAAAGGAGACGCTTCTGAGGCAGTCCGGCAGATTTCTCTCCTCGTTTTTCGTGATGATCGCAACAGAAAGAGGAGTTTTTTCAGGAGACATCTATTGCCTCGGACTGTCCGGCAAAGAGAGAAAACGCGATTGCCGTTGCAAAGGTAAGCACCTGGGTATCGGTCAGGCTGCCGATGATGAAAACTGCGGTAAACGCAAATACCGAGAACCCGAGGGTAGAATGCCGGCCATGCCAGCCTTTTTTGAGCAGCAGAAAGAGAAGGTAACAGAAGGCGGCCAGACCTACGATGCCGTAACTTACCATCATATGGAGAAAACTGTTATGGGGGTGGTCATGAAAAGGAAGCAAAGGATCTCCCTTGAAGTTTTCCCAGGACTTTCTGAAGCCTCCCGTGCCAATTCCTGTCAGGGGGCTTTTCTTTATTTCCGATATCGCAATCTCCCACATATGAAACCGCAACCCTACGGAGGTATTAATAGCACCAGCCTGATAATAAACGATATCCTCCCCGGCTTTCATGAAGCGCGAACGTATGACAGGGGAAACGAACAGCAGGGAGACGGCAATAATGCTGACCGCGATTATCTTCACGATATGCTTTTGCCCCATGATGTTGTATACGACAAAAGGGGACAGGATAATCAGGGCGATATAGCCGCTCCTGCCGCCGACGTACCCGATGGTAAAGAGATACTGGAGCATGAGCGCTGAGTACAACAGACGCTCTCTTTTCGATTCTGATTTCAGGACGCCGAAGGACGCAAGAAGTATCCCGGTCGTAAGGAGCAGGGAATAGGTAATGTGAGGCGAGCTTCCCCCAAGAAGTCCGGTGGCGAGCCCTTTCTTCAGAGAAACGATCCCCGCAAACTGCAGCACGGAGATAATACTGTTGACTGAGAGTCCGGCGAGAAACATCCTGAAAGTCAGGTCAGGATATTTTTCGTCACCAGGGAGTGTTGCAAGTGCTATCGCATACAACCAGTAATGGGTTTTGAGGGCGATAGAGAGGCCGTCTGCAGGAGAGGGACAATAGAGAAGACCGATCCAGGGAAGCGTAACAAGAATGGCGACAGGTAACATCAGGTCAGATTTATAGAATTCCTGTGCGCTTGCCAGAAATTTGCCTGACAATACCCAGACGATAAGGACAAAGGTCCCGCAGACCACCGTTGGAGAAGTCGCCAGGGGAAGAGAAAAAAACATGCCCGCGTATCCTGCCCGGAGCAGCGCCTCAGTGCTGATTTCTTTTAAAAATGCCATTTTCACAAAAGTATGCATCCGAACTGATCGTGTCGTCCAGAAGTTTTTTGTTCAGGTCCCCTATGGTTTTGTTTGTCGGATGCCACAGATGAAAGCAGATGGCCCCGAAGGGAGAGGTTTTTTTTGTCAGTCCGTATTTAACAAATCTGCAGGCAAGGTCGGAGTCTTCATTGCCCCATCCGATGTAATTTTCATTGAAGCCGTTGACTGCCATTACATCCTTCCTGAAAAAACTCATGTTGCATGATTTTATCCCTACGAGCTTCTTGTTTTTGATCGACATGCCATAAGGGAGGCGTATCAAATGGTGGATATTGGAAAGACTGCCGGTCAACGCCATATTCCAGAGCGTCAGAAAAGAATTGGCATGGTGATGATCAAAAAAATCCATGGCGTCTTTATCTACGAGAACCCTTTTGCCCTGCACGAAATATCCCGCTTCCGCAAGCGAAAGATGATCTGACACAAAGTTCCGATTAACGACGCAATCGCCGTCAAGGAGGATAATATAATCGCCCGAAGACCGGGCAATCCCGCCGTTGCGGATTTTTCCTGCCCGGAAGCCTTTATTTTCCTGCCATACATGCAGAAGCGGGAAGCTGAAAAGCGCGGATGACTTTTGTATCAACTCCGCGGTATCACTCCCTGAACCGTCATCGGCGATGATAATCTCATCGGGTGTTGTTTTTTGGCAGAGAAACCCATCGAGCACCTTCTTTAAATACGCAGGACTGTTATAGGTCGATATGATAACTGATACTTTCAATTATTTTCCCCAGTCGAGCCGGGTTTTTGTCCTGTGGTGCAGAAATTTTTCTGCAGAGAGGGCTGCTTTGGCGCCGTCTGAAACGGCTGCTACGACCTGACGCACCTCAGTGCATATCACGTCGCCCGCAGCGAAGACGCCTGCAAGGGAGGTTTCCATCATTCTGTTTGTATCGACACATTCTTCTTCCGTAAGAGGCACTGCGCCATACAGGAAATCAACGATCGGCTTGGAGCCCTGTATATAGACAAATACTCCTGCCATGGCAAGCTGAAATTCTTTCTTCTCACCATCGAGAAGGCTGATCTTCTCGACCGTGTCTCCGCCTTCGATGGATATGACTGTGTGGCCAGGGAGCACCTTCAGGTTCTCTGCGGCAAGGGCAGGGTGGTCTTCGACCTTCAGTTTCGGGGTTGGCGAGATGAGATAGACGGTCTCGGCAAAGCGGGTGAGGTATCCCGCTTCCTTGATCGCCTCTTCCGAACTGCCGATTACGCATACCGTTTTGCCCTTGAAAAAGGCCGCATCGCAGACTGCACAGTAGCTTACTCCTCTGCCCAGGAACTCGGCCTCTCCCTTGATCGAAGGCTTCCTGCCCATGGAGCCTGTTGCAATGATAACGCTTTTGCCTTTATAGCTGCCTTCCATGGTGAAGGCTTCCTTGATATCGCCGCCAAGATTTACGCCTACTACCTGAGCTTCTACATACTGTGCACCGAACGCGATCGCCTGGTTCCGAAACAGATCGAGCAGTTCCCTGCCTGAAACAGGCCCGGGCACCCCCGGATAGTTCTCAATATGGCCGGTGTAGGCAAGCGCCCCGGCGGTCTTTGATTTATCCAGCACGATGGTTTTGAGTTTGGACCGCGATGCATACTGGGCGGCAGAGAGTCCGGCCGGGCCGCCGCCGATGATCAAAACGTCATATAGGTTTTCCGTATCGGTATTGGTCATTATGCCTCCCTGACAGAATGCTTGTGATCAATTATTTAAACATAGTAGAGAACGGCTTGTCAGTATCGCAATGCCCGGGAAAGGAGGCTGGAGTGAGCAGGGCAGGTCTTGTCGTCGCATACCGCGGCAGTCAGATTACGTGTTGTCCTGCCGGTCATCGATTTTGAACCAGTCCATATAGCCCTGAATTTCTGCGGACAGATGGGCAAGGTCGCGTGCTGACTGACTAATCTGGTCCGTAGCCTCGGCAGAACGGTTGATCAGGCCGGAGATGCCCTCCATGTTCTGTGTTACCTCTTCCGTTGCTGCCGACTGCTCTTCCGTGGCAACAGCGATTTTCCTTACCATATCTACAACGTCGGATGAAGACATCACAATCGACTCCATCGATTGGCTGGCTTCCCGCGCAATCGAAACGCCCCTGCCGACTTCGTCGTTGCCCTTCTGCATGGCCTGCACCGACTGCGCGGCCTCTGCCTGAATAGTCGTTATCCGCTGTTTTATATCATGGGTTGCCCTTGCAGTCCTTTCTGCGAGCTTTCTCACTTCGTCGGCCACTATGGCGAAGCCTCTGCCCTGCTCTCCTGCCCGGGCAGCCTCGATAGCGGCATTCAGGGCAAGGAGGTTTGTCTGATCTGCTATATCATTGATCACGGCCACAATTTCGCCGATCTGGGCGGCGCTCCTGTCCAGTCGTTGAATGGTATCCATTGCCTCTTTGACTTCGTCTGCTATCTTCAGCATGGTGCTGACGGTTAATTCTACGGTCTCTTTGCCGCTTAGTGCCTGTCCGGATGAATCTTTCGTCTTGTCCGCAGCCTGTCCTGCGTTTCGGGCCACTTCAATGATAGTCTGTGACATCTCGGATATTGCCCTGACGACTTCATTGCCCTGACGGGATTGTTCCTGAGATCCTTTGTTCAGGCCATCGGCAGTTGCCGACAGCTCCTCTGAGGCCGACGAAAGATTCAGAACCCCGGTTTTTATCCGTCCGGCCATTATGCTGATCTTCTCTGACATCGTTGTGAAATCCTTCATCATCATGCCGATCTCATCATTTCTGGATATGGTGTTAAATGCAGATCGGAAGTTTCCCTCGGCCATACCCCTGGATTGATTCGATACCATGAGGATCGGCGAAATGATCGTTTTGGCAAAGATCCTTGCCAGGACGACAAGGAACCCAATAAAGAGGCCTCCGCCTGCTATATATGCCCATTTCACCACGGCAGATTCTCTCTTCATCTTGTCGACCATGACCGTGATCCTGGTATTTACCCTGGCATCGGCTTCTGCTGTGGCACCGGACATGGCAAGGACTCTTTCTCTCTGGATTCCTTCACCGATCTCTCTGGCCTGCTGGAGGTCGCCATCGAGAATGAGGGGGATAACCTTGTTATCTCTGGTCTCTTTCATGGCGGTCCATGACTTGTCCGCAGTTGAGATCAGTGCCACAACATCGGCAAGTCCGCTTTCTGCCACAGAAGCTCCTATCGCGCTGAACAGGGCGTCAATGCGGGCAGTCTGCTCCTTGATGACTTCAATGTGCTCCATCTGTCTGCTGCGGTCTTTTTCGGCCATAAGGGCCGCAACTCTTCCTCTTGTCAGGTTAATGTTAAGGAGCAGTTTTGTGATATCATTTGCGGTCTGCATGTTGCGCATTATCTCTGTATAGGCTTTTCCGCCGACCTGTACCCTTGCAAGCAATAATTGCCCGATAACAATGCCTGATACCGCACCGACAACCATGATGCAGAATACCGTATAGAATTTTTTCCTGAGACTTATGCCGCTAAGACGGTCAAACATGGTATGTCCCCCAATGATTTCTGTGAAACGGGAAGTTTCTAACCCTTGATATCGAGAATGCTGCCGGTAATCTCGTCTTCCATGCGGATGGCTTTGATGTTTGCCTTAAATGCGATTTCCGTGACGATGAGGTCGACCATTTCCCCTGCAAGGTCCACTTCAGGGACGTCGAGCTGTCTGATCGTGGCAGAAACGCCACCATCAGACATTGTATTTAACATGGCGTTCGAGGGCTTGAAGCCCTCGGTGTTCATATTGGCCACATTGTTTGCCGTGACATTCAGCCGGGTGAGGTATGCGCTGAGCGCACTGACGGATATGCCGAAGATGTTACCGGTATGCATGCATTACTCCTTAACAGGAAATACGTGGGTCCTTTTATGTCTTTCTTATCGGAAAAGGAAGAAAAATCTTTAGAAATGGCGAAGAAGGTTGTAGCAGGTGTCACGCTGGGCAGGGACAAAGCCTGCCATACGGATGGCGCTGATGATGTCATTCATGGTGACGGCATAGCTTATCCCGGTAGAGGCTACGACGTTTTCCTCGATCATGGTTGACCCGAAGTCATTGGCGCCGAAACGAAGTGCCACCTGGGCCATCTTCAACCCCTGAGTCACCCACGATGCCTGTATATTTTCGATGTTTTCGAGATAGATCCTCGAAAGCGCCAGCACTCTGAGATATTCGACTGCAGTTGCCGGCCCCTGAACCTTCTGCCCGGAACGATGAGTTTTTTTGCCTTTTGCCTGCAGTTCAGTATTGCCCGGCTGGAATGACCATGGGATAAAGGCGGTAAATCCTCCTGTCCGGTCCTGGAGCTGTCTGATGGCATCAAGGTGGGTGATGATGTCCTCCGGCGTCTCGATGCTCCCAAACATCATGGTGGCTGTTGTCCTCATGCCGAGTCCGTGTGCTGCTTCCATCACCTCAAGCCAGCGGGAAGACTTGATCTTCTTTGGGCTCAGCACCTCACGCACCCTGTCAGAAAGTATTTCTGCACCGCCGCCGGGGATCGAGTCCAGCCCTGCAGCCCTCAGTATCCTGAGCGTTTCCCGTATGGTCAAATCGGATGCATCTGCTATATAGCAGACCTCCGGAGGTGAAAAACCGTGGACATTAATATTGAACCGCTCTTTAATCGATGAAAGGAGATCGGCGTAATAGAAAATATCAAGCGCCGGATGGAGGCCCCCCTGAATCAGTATCTGCGTGCCTCCAAGGGCTATGGTTTCATCAATCTTTCTGAAGATCGTATCTTTGTCCAGAAGATAGGCATCTGCATCATCTTCATCGCGCCAGAAGGCGCAGAAGGTGCATTTGTTGATGCAGACGTTTGTGTAGTTGATGTTCCTGTCCACCACAAAGGTGCAGGCCCCTTCAGGATGGAGCGCTTTTCTGATGCTGTCCGCCCAGAGGCCGAGGCCCAGCAGGTCAGCATTGTTGAATAACGCAAGGGCCTCTTTTCTGCTTATCCGCTCTTTTGCCGAATGCGCCTTCATGTATATACCCTGATGGTCTTATAAAATGAATCCCGCTCTACTGCGGTCCTGCCTGCCTTCTGTATCAGGGTTACCAGCTGTTCTGCCGTCAGTTTTTCACTGGTCAGTGCCCCTGCAGCATGGGTGATCTTCTCTTCGATAATCGTGCCGTCAATATCGTCAGCGCCGAACATCAGCGCCAGCTGGGATATCTTTTCTCCCAGCATGATCCAGTAGGCCTTGATATGGGCAAAATTATCGAGGAAGATGCGGCTCACCGCAACAGTCCTGAGGTCGTCGATGCCGGAGGTATAGCTGCCCTCGATCTCGGTGTTTTTGGGGTGATAGGCAAGGGGAATGAACGCCTGGAACCCCTTTGTCCTGTCCTGCAGGCTTCTGAGGCGGGAAAGATGATCGACCCGGTCGGCAAGGCTTTCTACATGTCCATAGAGCATGGTCGCATTTGTCCTGAGGCCGACCCTGTGTGCTGCTTCCATCACCTCGATCCAGCGGTCACCAGGGATCTTTTCCGGGCAGAGCCGGTTTCGTATGCCTTCGCTGAAGATCTCTGCACCGCCGCCCGGCATGGAGCCGAGACCGTTCTTTTTGAGGGCTTTAAGCGTATCGATAAGTGTATGACCGCTGATCTTTGAGAAATAGTCGATCTCCACTGCGGTGAAGGCCTTGATATGGAGTTTTGGGAAATGTTTTTTTATGGCAGAGACCATGTTGAGATAGTGCTCAAAAGGCCAGTCAGGATGCAGGCCGCCAACGATATGTACCTCGGAAATGCGGTGCTGAGTGACTGCTGATGGTTTTTTGCCTCTTCTGTTCTGTCCTTCGCCTATCTTTTTAATGATTTCGTCAATCGTGAGTTCGAACGCGCCTTCCTGTCCCTGCGACCTGCTGAATGCGCAGAACTTGCAGCGGTTCACACAGATATTCGTCGGGTTGACATGCCTGTTCCGGATGAAAAAGGCCTTTCCGCCGTTTTTCTTCGCAGCCACATGGGAGGCAAGCGCTCCTAAAGTAAAAATGTCGTCAGTTTCGAAAAGACGCAGGGCGTCCGCTTCGGTGATGCGTCTGCCTGCGAGGACTTTCTTCCGTATTCCAGAGAGCATAGACCATTATAAATCAAAACCTCTCGTAAAGACCAAAAGCATAGGGGATGTGTCCCTGCTTAAAAAGTCTTACGGAGCTGCTTTTGTTGACCTGTTGCCGCTGCCTGTGGTATAACAATTAGCTCCTTGCTCTTCCCTTGGGGAAGGGCTTTAATCCTGAATCTTCAGGAACAATCCATAAGGAGGTGTTTGCATGAACATCTACGAGAACGTCGTAATCCTCAACGCCTCACTCCCCGATGAAGAGATCAATGCAGCTATTGCGAAGATCAAGGATCTCGTCACAAATTCCGGTGGTGAGACTCTCAAAACAGATCTCTGGGGCAGAAAAAAACTGGCCCACGAGATAAAGAAACAGCAGAAAGGCTTCTATGT
>JACRLO010000014.1:64146-71691 GCA_016235245.1 Nitrospirota bacterium
TGAAGACCCCGGCAGCCACAATCAAGAAACTGGAAGAGCTTTACAAAGTTTTCGATTCCGTCATTAAATTCATGGTGATCAAGCTCGGGCCAAAGCAGGTCAAGGCGCTGGAAGCTGCTCAGGCTGCGGCAGAGGCTGCTGCCCAGGTTGCTGCTCAGGCCGCCGTTGAAGCAGAGCAGGCAGCGAAAGAGGCCTAGATGTTTAACAAGGTCATACTCATAGGCAATCTCACCAAGGATCCTGAACTCAGGTATACGCCAAAGGGAACGCCGGTATGCACCTTGAGGCTTGCCTCTACCACGCGGTATAAGTCAGGCGACAGCATGAAGGACGACACGCTCTTCATTAATGTTGTCGTATGGGGTAAGCAGGGCGAGACCGCAGCACAGTATCTTGCAAAAGGCAAATCTGTCCTTGTTGAAGGCAGACTGCAGGAGCAGCGCTGGGAGACTGACGGTCAGCAGAAGTCGCGGTTTGAGGTCGTTGCGCAGGGAGTCCGTTTTCTGAGCAGGAAGGATGAGGCAGGTTCTCACGACAGCAGTGCCTCTGATGACTTTGCCCCTCCCCCCGACGAGACGACGGACCTTGAGCCGTTCTAAGAAAATAACGACTGTATTTAATAAAAAGGAGATACCATGGCAGCACCACAGAAAAGGTTCCAGAGAAGAAAGTTCTGCAGATTTTGCTCTGAGAAGGTAGATTTCGTAGATTACAAGGATATCAAGTTCCTCAGAGGCTATCTCACGGAGAGAGGCAAGATTCTTACCCGCCGCATGACCGGAACGTGTGCGCGCCACCAGAGGGTGCTGAGCGAGGCGATCATGAGGGCACGGAGTATCGCGCTCATTTCCTTTATCGAGAGATAAGATGCGCATACCGAAATCATGGGTTCCGATCATGGCAAAGAAGATTATCGAAAATCTTACTGCCAAAGAGATGATCATCCCGAAGATCCCTGTTGAAAAGCTTATCGAACAGGCGGATGTGATCATCCTTGAGGAACTCATGCTTGAGGACAGACTGAACAACGAGGTGCGGGAACTCCTGAAGAAGCACGAGACTGATATCGAGCGCAATCGGATGGACTACCGCAGACTTTTTGAGTTGACCAAACAGAAATTGGTGAAGGAAAGGAATCTGGTCCTATGATGCTCTCTGAAGACAAGGTCTCGCATCTCAGCCATATCCTTCTGAACAAGCTGTATGACCTGGACATCATCGATATGGATGAGGAGGAAGAAGCAACGATCAGGAAGGAGATCAAGCGCACGATCGTGGGAGAACTCAAGATCGGCGAGGAGATCGACCAGATTGTCAGAAAAAAGCTCCTGTCATTCTCAAAGAAACTCGTAGAAGGTAGCGCTGAATGGGAAGTCCTCTACAACAAATATTTCAGGGAAGAGGAGACGAAAAAGGGAAGAGCTACTGGCTGAGGGGAGCATCTGTCTTTTTGCTTGTCGCGGCCTGGGCCGGCCTGCTTGTTCAATATCCTGTCCGATATCCCCGAATCTGGTTTCCGTTCACCGCAGTTGCTCTTATTGCCTGTGGTGCGTTTCACCTGCTGGCAAGAAGGCGTGAATATGCAATCGAGTTCCTCTATGCGTGCCTTCTCCTGTATGCCGGCGTAGTAGATGTTTCCGGTTCGCTCTGGCTCAAGCTTGCTTATTTCCCCTTTCTTGTCGCCCTGAACTGGTTTTACCGTCCGAACATCATCGTCCCTCTTGCGGTCCTCATACCGTTTAATGCATTAAGGTCATTTACGATAGACAGAGAAAACATTGTATGGGAAACGGTATTTTCCTTCCTTCTGATCCTTACCTCAGTGGTAGCCTCGTTTATTGTCAGCAGATTGCGCAGTGACAAGGAGAAGGCCGCTGCTGAGCTTGAGAAGATCCGGGCCGTTGCGCGGGACAAAACGCAGGACACGGAGATGGAGTCCCTCGGAAGCGACGAGCTCATATCTCATTACTTTGCATCCAGGATCAGGGCAGATGAGGATATCCAGGAATTGCTCGATGCGATAAAGCATGCAGTTTTTGCCGATTCTGCACACTTTTTTGTGCCGCATGGCGACACCTTTTCCCTGAGGTGCTCCACCGACGACAGGGGAAACATGATCATCACCGGCAAGGGCGTGATGGCGAACTGTCTGAGGGAACGGAAGCCTTTTTTCTCGGGCGAAGTTGATGAAAAGAAGATGGAAATCGGGTATATAAAGGACATACGGATCCTTTCGGTCATTGCAATGCCGGTCATGGAAGGCTCCTCACCCGTAGGACTTCTCATCGTTGATACATCACGTCACCATGCTTTCAACGAGCCTGAGCAGAAGACCGTTACAATGTTTTCCGGCCAGATTGCAAAGATACTGGAACGTGAGCGGGTGTACAATATCATCAAGCATGACATCACGGCGCTCAGGATCATAAAGGATTTCAGCTCAAGCCTTGCCGCCTCGATCCATTATGACGATGTGATCAGTAAGCTCTGTTCTTATTCCCGGCAGGCCTTTTCCGGGGATGCATTTTTTTTCGAACACGGCGTACAGGGCTTTCAGGTAAAGCATTTTCCTGGTGAAATTTCCGGGGAGGCGAAAGAGATAGATTTCCGGGGGACTCTGGCCGGTCTTGCCATAGAGAACAGGCATAAGGAGTATGTGAGTGACATGAAACAGTTTGCCCTGAAGGTGCTGCCCCCGCAGTTCAGAACTGACGACGTCCGCTCGGTGATCGCCCTGCCGCTTTTTTTTGAAGGCGGTCTGATCGGCGTTTTCGGGATGTCCTCACTGCAGAAAGAATTCCTTGACAGCAGACAGATCAGCCTTGTTGAGGTGATGTGCCATCAGGCGGCAACGTCGATTGCCAACGCCAAGATGCACGCAGAGATCGAGCGGATGGCGACCACAGACGGTCTGACCGGTCTCTGCAACCACAGGGTCTTCCAGCAGAAACTGACCGAGGAACTGAAACGGTCCGAACGCCATCAGACGCCGCTTTCCCTGCTGCTGACAGACATAGATTTTTTCAAGAAGGTGAATGATACGTATGGCCACCCTGCAGGCGACCTTGTGCTCAAGGGTGTTTCGAAGATCCTGCAGAAGGAGATTCGGGATATTGATACCGCCGCCCGCTACGGCGGCGAGGAGTTTGTCGTGATTCTGCCGGGGACGGACAGCATGGGCGCAAAGAACATTGCGGAGAGGCTGAGAAAGGCGATCATGGCAGAGACGTTTTCTCCTGATGGCAGCCCCCTGAAGGTCACTATGAGCATCGGCATTGCATCGGTGCCTGCTGATGCCCGTACCAAAGAGGAACTGATCGAAAAGACAGACCAGGCGCTTTATCATGCAAAGCATCATGGCAGAAATCAGAGCGTCAACTGGGGGATGATCCGATAAGCCTATGGACTATTTTATCTCTGAAGTGAGCGAAGCCGAAATTAAAAAAGAGCGTGCCAAAGCACGTGAGATGAGGCACTCCCCGTGGTGGAAGCGGAGGCTTGCAGAGGGCCGCTGCTACTATTGCGCCAAGGTCCTGCCGGTGCAGGAGCTGACCATGGACCATATTGTGCCGCTTGTCAGGGGCGGCAAAACGACCAGGGGGAACTGCGTGCCTGCCTGCAAGGAGTGCAATAACCAGAAAAAGCATATGCTTCCTATTGAATGGGAGGAATATCTCAATACCCTGCGGGCTGGGGACGAACTGGCTTAGAACAGGGAGCGTATTGCAACGGAACGAAGCGATATTGAACAATACAATTGACTCAATTTATTTTCAATGGGTAATATGTAAAATATTGGAGAGAGGGACCGGGGAGGACAATTTATGATAAATAAAATCGTTGTGCGCTATATAAACGGCAGAGTGGCGAAGGGCACTACCAATAATTTCCTGCCCAACAAGGATCAGTTTCACCTCATCCCGGCGGATACGGTCTCAGGTTCTGCTCCCCAAACGATTTTGCTCAGTGAGCTGAAGGCAATCTTCTTTGTGAAAGATTTTGCCGGAAATGCCAATTATCAGGACCACAAAAATCCTGAGCCGGATAAACCGATTGCAGGAAGACGGATTAAGGTTGTATTCAAAGACGGTGAGCTCCTGGTGGGTACAACACAGGGGTATCAGCCCGGCCGCCCCGGCTTTTTTCTTGTACCGACCGACCTGAATTCAAATATTGACCGGTGTTTCGTCATAGCGGCAGCGGCACAGGAAATCTCATTTGTGTCATGAGTTGACCCATCAGGCCGAAACCCCGATAAAAAAGCCTCTCCGGAAGAGCTGATCAGAAGCGAATAAGTCTGTCCCCGGTCTCATCCTTAATTACCAGTTCATCAAACCATATGGTTGAATCAGATTTTGTCCAGAGGCCGATAAAACCGTCCAAAGGTGCTTCGGTATCGTAGGCTATGAGCTGCTCCCCATTGAAGAGCCCTCTGACTGTGCGCCCCTCCAGTTCGAGGCCGAGTAGATGCCACCTGCCTGTTTCAATGGTCCGGTCGACAATTATACGCTGATAACGTTTACCGTTAATGAACTCAAACAGGATAATATTGCCCTCCAGGGCATTTGTTCTTAATACAAAATAATTTTCCCTGTCCCGAATGCCGAAGGCAATGCCGCCTGCCCGGTCGAGTCTTCCGGCACGGGGCATAATCCTGACGCTGACGCTTCCTTCTGACATCATGCTTTCTTTTACGATCGCCAGGGGAAAATAGTAATAGGCCTCGATGCTGTCGAGAAACTCATAGTAGGGGGTGCCGATGACCTTGCCCAGGGCAACCGCCAGACGTGCGGTAATTCGTCTGCTCAGGCCGGATCCGTCCTGGATGCAATATACGCTGTTATCCATGGCGAGACGCTGCCATGAACCTCCCTGGGCATAGACGTTTTGAGGCAGATCGTCTGTTCTTTTCAGAAGAAAGTCATAGTTTCCGCTAAAAAACTCATCACAGAGAATATTGATATCCTCCTGGCTTGTGAGCGTCATGTCGAGCAGCCTGCCGGAAGCGAGGAGCCGCCCCATAAGATCGAGCATCGCATCGGTCTGCTCCATGTCATAGCGGGCGAGATAGGCATCAAGGAGGTCACCTCTGACCGATACCTGAAACCCGAGCCGCTGGAGGATATTGGCCATAAGCTGAACCCTCAGCGAGCGGCCATAGTATGCCCCGGCCCCGCCGGAAAACTGCAGCGATATATAGTTCTGGGAGCTGCTGTCTCCGCAGAGCGCATCGATCGTTGCGAAATGGTATGCAAACTTCACGCTGAGGTTCAGGTAGTCGTCCGAGAGGATCGCGTAACTGTTGCCGCCTGGCTGCTCACCGAATTCAGCGGTTGCGGTTGCCGCCAGTTTTCCGGCCAGCGAACTGCTGTCAACATTCATGGTGCCCTTCCAGTTTACCCCGGGGTGGGTAAAGCCTCTCCAGAGAGCAGAAAAGGGACGGGACCTGACCTTCTGCGGGGTCACTTCCGCGCAGAAGGTCAGGCCGCCGGCAAGCCCGCCGCCAAGATCAATCAGGTAGACGCTGATAGGAAGGGTTGTGACAAGCCTGACCGCACCGGCTGCGGCTGATGAGTCCTCTGCGATGCCAAACATGGCGCGTACCGCCATCTCATGCGTGAACCTGATAATGTCGTGATAACTCCTGCATCCCTCAGCCGAGAAGTCTGGAGCCGCTGTATCGACAAGATTTAGCGGGGTGAGTCTGTCGAGAATACCACGCATCCTGCGGTGGACCGGGCTGTCCTGAATCAGGCTTCGTGAGGGTCGTATTTCATCCAGGAGTTCCTGTACGATTCCGCGATAAACAGTGGTATTGTCAGCCGACAAGGTGATGATATCACCGGTTTTAAG
Organism: Nitrospirota bacterium; assembly: GCA_016235245.1. Taxonomy (NCBI): domain Bacteria; kingdom Pseudomonadati; phylum Nitrospirota; species Nitrospirota bacterium. Next base: position 70,000 of record JACRLO010000014.1, read on the forward strand.
GCGTGTGGTAGCGTCTGCCGTGTCGACGAGGGCAGGCAGTCCGAATTCCCGGGCCACCGAGGCCATATGGCTGGTGACACTGCCGATATCGGTTATGATGCCGCGTATGATACCGGCAACCCTGGCATACTCGGGGGAGGCCGTCTTTGCCACCAGAATGGCGTCTTTTGGGACAGCATTCAGATCACTCATCGTCTGTACAACAAAAACGCTCCCTGCTGCCACACCGGGTGCTGCGGCAAGGCCAGAGGCCATAAGCACCTGGTGGCCTGCAAATTCCTTCACGGCCACTTCTCCGCTTCCCATGTCCCTGCCAATCTTCGGAGCCAGTGGCGGCAGCAGCAGCGGCCGCGACTGCAGGAGATAGAGTTCCCCCCGTCGACTTTCTGCCCACTCGACATCCTGCGGCACACCAAAAAACTGCTCCAGAAGCAGGCCGTAGTCAGCGAGCTTCAGCACGGTCTCCGCAGGCAGTGACGGGGCCGCCTGTTCATCCCCGCTGACCTTTCTCAGTTCTGTACCGCCTTCTCCCCTTGCTGCAAGCTGCCACGGTTTGTCGGCGATATGCTGCTCCTGAAGTTTCCTGCTCTGGCGGTTCACCATAAAGAGATCCGGGGAAGTGCTGCCGTTGACCAGCTGTTCACCGAGGCCCCAGAGTGCATTGATCTTTACCAGCGGCTGCCTGTCCTGCCCATGGTCCAGCGTATAGATTACGCCGCTTGCGCGTGCATCGACCATCACCACGGCTGCAACGCACATCGGTGTCTCCTGGTCCTCCAGTCCATGTTGAATGCGGTAGGCTATTGCACGGGGCGAGTATTTACTTGCAAGGACCTCACGGTATGCGTCAAAAAGCCCTTCCCTGGTGACGTTCAGCACGGTCTCATACTGACCGGCAAAGGTTGCTCCGGTATCCTCGCCCACGGCGCTGCTGCGCATGGCAACCCTTCGCTCCGGGACTGACAATGTCACGAGTTGATCAAACGCCGCCATGATTTCTGCCGCAAGGTCTTCAGGCATGCGGCCTGCGTGGATCATCTCCTGCAGCCTCCGGCAGATGACTTCATGCTCTTCTGAAGGTCCGGATGCATAGCGGGAAAGCTCTTCCTCGACAGGCCTGAGAAGATTATTCTCTTCGATAAACCTCCTGAAGCCAAAGGCGGTGATCGCAAAACCATCGGGCACCGGAAGATTGAGGGCATTCCGTATCATGGCGAGGTTTACCGCCTTGGAGCCGACCGTGCCGGTCATCTCCGGTTCGATTTCCCCGAAAGGAATCACCAGTCTTTTTGTTGTGAGGAGACAGCGTGGATTGAAGTTCTCAAAAATGGACTCATCGATGAGAGCGACCTTTTCGGAAAGCATCCCAAAATCCCTGCCGGCAAGAAGCTCCAGTGCATGTATGATGCCGTAGATTCCTTCGAGCAGGGCCTCATACTGAATCCTGACCGAGGCGAGGCTGAAGGGCTTGCCGCTGAAATAGATCTGCTCGAGGTCGGCAATCCGGCTGAGCGCTGCGTGGTTGTGGCCCAGGAGAGTCTTGAATGCCCGGTATTTCAGAGCGACACGTCCATCTGCCTGTTGAAGCGGCTGACAAATTTTTCTCTTTGTGAAGAAGGACAGCAGACGCTTCATTGTCTAAGCGCCCTTAAGGTAGCGGTCAAGCGCCTTCTGTATCTCGTTTCTGAGCGA
>JACRLO010000015.1:0-107645 GCA_016235245.1 Nitrospirota bacterium
GAAGGTATCCATACCGTGGATAAGGGGCTGACGCTGGTGACTGACGTCAATGACGCTCTCAAGGATATCGTGGAGAGTTCAAAGGCGTCAACAGAAATGGCGCGGGCGATTCAGCGCGGAACTGAGGAAGAGGCACTTGCGATCAAGCAGATTACGGATGCGGTCGAAAGAATGACTGAGCAGACGGAAACCATCTCCCGGGCGATTCAGGAACAGACCAAGGGAAGCAGGTTTATCATTGAAGCCACGGATCGGGTGAAGGAACTTTCGCAGCAGGTGAAGAATGCTACGAGTGACCAGAAGGACCGGAGCAGGCAGATAGCCGGTGTTATCGAAAACGTCACAACTCAGGCATTTCATATCGCTGAGGCGATCAGCAAGCAGAAGGACAACAGTGCCGAAATGGTCAAGTCGATGGATAAGATCAAGAATACCACCGGCAAGCTGACCGGGTCTGCCAATGATATGAACGCTGTGGTGAGCGCGCTTAAGGAAGATGCCTACAACCTCCTGCTTGAACTGAAGAAGTTCAAGGTTTAAACGGCAGGATCTTGTTTCCCTTTTCTCGGTGAGGGCGGCGGCGAAAGAGTTTTTTTCAGCGCCATGAGAAACTCTTTGCGCGTAATCTCTCTTGCGCCCAGGCTTACGAGGTGTTCCGTTTTCACCTGACAGTCGATTAATCCGAACCCCTTCTGTTTCAACTGCTCAACAAACGTTACAAAGGCGACTTTTGACGCATTGCTTATCTTCGAGAACATCGACTCGCCGAAGAATATCCTGCCCATAATAATTCCATAGAGCCCGCCTGCAAGTTCTCCGTCGTGCCATGCCTCAACAGAATGGGCGTGCCCTGAATGATGGAGCATGATGTAAGCATCCATCATTTCATCGGTGATCCATGTCCCTGACTGGCCTTTGCGGCAGCTTTCAGCACAGCATCGGATGACCTGCTCAAAGGCGGTGTTCATAGTGACGGAGAATATGCCTTTCTTAATACACTGCCGCAGGCTGCGTGAGATCTTCAGTTCCTGGGGGAAGAGTACAAGGCGGGGGTCTGGCGACCACCAGAGGATGGGAGAATCTTCAGAATACCAGGGGAATATTCCCATGGAGTATGCCTTGAGCAGGCGCTCCCTGCTGAGGTCGCCACCGACGGCAAGCAGCCCGTCTTCCTCCGCATGTTCGGGAGAAGGAAAGGATATGGTGTCAGTCAGTAGAGCGATTGACACGGCAGATAATGAGGTGCAGATGCATATCAGTATTTCACGGCAAAATGCATTGACGCGACTCAGGATTTATAATCAAAGGTCAACGCGTCATCATGGACGCCGATCGCAACGGTCCCGCCTTTTCTGAGTCTGCCGAAGAGCACCTCATCCGAAAGGACATCCTTGATCTTTTCCTGGATAAGTCTTCCAAGCGGTCTGGCGCCATGAGCAGGATCGTGTCCCTTTGCAGCAAGCCAAGTTTGAGCTTCATCAGAGAGAAGTATGTGTATCTTCTTTTTCTTCATTGAACCTTTCAGCTCGGCCATGAACTTGTCGACGACCTTTTTCATAATCTCCAGAGTCAGCGACTTAAAGGTCAGTGTCGCGTCCAGTCGATTTCTGAATTCCGGGCTGAACAGGTTCGTAATGGCGTCCTTACCCTTCATTTCCCTGTCCTGCGACCTGTCACCAAAGCCGATCACCTGCCTGTCCATATCCTTCGCTCCTGCATTGGAGGTCATGATAAGAATGATATTCCGGAAGTCGGCTTTTTTGCCGCTGTTGTCAGTCAGTGTTGCATAGTCCATGATCTGAAGGAGGATATTGAAAATGTCAGGATGCGCTTTCTCGATCTCATCAAGCAGAAGAACGGCGTAAGGGTGCTTCCTGATCTCATCCGTAAGCAGTCCTCCCTGGTCAAAGCCAACATATCCCGGAGGCGCTCCGATCAGACGGGAGACGGCATGTTTTTCCATATATTCTGACATGTCGAAGCGTATGAACTTGATGCCCATGACCGCAGCCATCTGTTTTGAGACTTCTGTTTTACCGACTCCGGTGGGACCGAGAAAAAGGAATGATCCGACGGGCCTGCCGGGATTGCCCATGCCTGCACGGATCCTCTTGATGGAAGAAACCAGCAAGGCGATCGCCTGATCCTGGCCGAAGACTACCTTTTTCAGATCTTTATCAAGGGTCATGAGCTTCTTGATATCTGACTGAGAGACCGTCTGGGGAGGTATTTTTGCTATGTTAGCAACGATCTTTTCAACCTCTGCTGTGCCGATTGCATGGGTGCCGGCTTTCCCTGCAAGTCTTGAGAGCGCTCCTGCTTCGTCGATCACATCGATCGCCTTGTCAGGGAGATATTTGTCGTTGATAAATTTGGCAGAAAGTTCTGCCGCTGCCCTGAGCGCGCTTTGGCAGTAGCGTACATGGTGAAACTCCTCATAATAGGATTTCAGCCCTCCGAGGATGCTGATGGTCTCTTCCACAGACGGCTCCTGAATCTCCAACTTCTGAAAGCGGCGAGAGAGGGCTCGGTCTTTTTCAAAATAGTTCCTGTATTCTTCATAGGTACTGGCGCCGACGCAGCGCAGCCTGCCGGAATTGAGCACAGGCTTAAGGATGTTCGATGCGTCCATTGATCCGCCGCTTGTCGCTCCGGCGCCAACGATGGTATGGATTTCGTCAATAAAAAGGATTGCCTCGGGAATGCGCTCGAGCGCCTTGATCGTGGCCTTGAGCCTCGCTTCGAAATCACCGCGGTATTTTGTTCCTGCGATAAGTGAACCCATATCGAGAGAATAGATGCTGCTTTTTTTCATCGCCTCAGGGACCATGCCCGACTGGATTTTCAGGGCCAGCCCTTCGACAACCGCTGTTTTGCCAACGCCCGGTTCGCCCACAAGAATGACATTGTTCTTGCGCCTTCTGCAGAGGATCTGGACCATCCTTTCCAGTTCGGTTTTTCTGCCGACAAGCGGATCGATCTCACCGCTGTGAGCCTTCTCGACAAGGTTGACCGTATAGATGCCAAGAGGATCTTCAGAGGGCCGTTCCTTATGCCGCTCCTGGTCCCGATCTTCCTGCTCATGAGGCAGCGGCCCTTCTTTACGTATTTTTGCCATGCCGTGAGAAATATATTCCAGGACATCGAGACGCTGAATGCCTTCCTGATGAAGGATATGGACGGCATGCGAATCCTCTTCGAAAAAGATCGCCGAAAGAATATCTCCGGCGTCTGCCTCCTCTCTGCCGGCAGATTGCACATGCGTCAGCGCTGTCTGGATTACGCGCTGGAAGCCTATCGTCGGCCTGGGGTAGGGATTGCCTTTCGGAGCCGGCTTCCTGAACTCCTCCATGAAATATTCAGCAAGCGCCTTTTTGATGCTTGAAATGTTTCCGCCGCAGTTCTTTAGAACGTTTGCGCCGAGGTCGTCATGAAGGATCGCATACAGGATATGTTCCACCGTCAGATATTCATGGCGCTGGGACCGGGCGTCCTTGATGGTCGCCTCCATGATAAGTTCGAATTCCTTGTTGATCATTCCTTCTCCATTACGCATTTTAGCGGGAACTCATGCTCCCGCGCAATTTTGTGTACGGTGTCCAGCTTTGTTTCCGCGATTTCCCTCGTGTAGATACCTGCAAGTCCCCTGCCGCTTTTGTGAACATGAAGCATGATCCTTGTGGCCTCAACCACCGGCATATGAAATATGGTTTCAAGGACATGAATAACAAAATCCATGGTCGTATAGTCGTCGTTAAGGAGGAATACGGCATACAGCGGGGGCTTTTTAGACTGCAGGTCAGCATCTTCCTGTGCGTCTTTTTCTCTTTGCGGATTGTGGATTGCCATCTGCCGGTATTTTATCACAGGACGAGCGTGTGATTCCCTGGAAATTGCCATTGACATGACAGGATATGTGCCATAAGGCAGACGTGCATTGCCAGGGATGCCTGCAGTGAAAACAGAAATGCAAAAGGCAGAAAGGAACTGACGCATTCATTTCGAAGCAATTTAAAGGTAATTTGTTATAATATTCATAACTCTACGCTTGCCGACCGGTGGCAGGGGGTTATCATTTACGATGAAGAAGATCGCATCACTTGTCATTATTCTTATGCTTTTTGCTTCCTGTATGCCTCATACGGAAGTGAAAGGGCTCCCTCAGGAAACAAGGATTATTCCGATACCCCCTCCAGAAATAAAGCCCCAATCTATGCCTGTACCGAAGCGATATAAAACCGGTCTTGCCTGCGAGGAGAATACCTCTGTTGTGTTTAACCGCAGCGGCATCGAGATCCTGCCCTTTGTGAGACTTTCTTTTTTTGATATGGACAACGACGGCAGACAGGAATTAATTGCGGGTGCCAAGGACGGTTCACTAAGGCTATATAGGAGAGAGCGGTCCGGTCCCGATCAGAAGTGGGTCCTTGTCAGCGGCTATTTTGATGGGATTAAAGTAGGCGCCTTCTCTTCCCCTGCGGTTGCGGACATAGACCTTGATGGAAAACCTGAGGTCGTGGTTGGTACTGGCGGTTTTTCTTCTGAATCAGGCAGGGTCATGATATTTAAGAATGCGGGAACATCTGATAAGCCGATATGGCAGAGAGTCGATATGCCGCTCATTGATGTGGGCGATGACGCAACGCCGGCTTTGATAGACGTAAATGGTGACCGGAAGCCCGACCTGATCGTTGGCAACTCCACAGGCGCCCTCATGTATTACCGCAATACCTCGATCCAGACAGCGGTATCTTTTACCCGGGAGCCTGACTTTTTCAGAGGTGTCAACGTCGGCATGTACGGTATGCCTGCGACGACGATGAGCAATGGGAGGATTATCATTATTGCCGGTAACAGTATGGGTAAGCTTTACCTGCTCGAAAAAAAGAATGGGACTTCGTCATGGCAGAAGTCGGGCTTGAAGATGGAGTTCAGTAATTTTGCTGCCCCTGCGTTTATGCAGGACAGTGACGATCCTGTGCCAAACCTTGTTGTGTCGGACGGAAACGGCCAGATACATTACTACAGGAACGCAAAGGCTGATTACCGGCACTGGGAGGAACTCAGCACCTTTTTTGCCGGTCGGCTCATGCCGGGCCCGGCCTGCTCACCGACGATGGCCGAGCTTGGCAGCAAATCCTGCATGGTTACGGGCAATATCAACGGCGAAATGAAACTCTTTGAGTTCCAGCCCCATGCAGAAGTTCTGCCTTGGGCGGAGAAGCCGAACTTCTTCAAGTCAATCAAGCTCTCGGGCTATGCGCGGGGCACGGTGGTCTCCTGGCGCGGACGGTATCTGCTTATAACAGGTCAGCAGGATGGATATGTTCGCGCATTTCTTAATACGGGATCCGAGGAAAATCCGGCATGGAACGAGCAGAAGAATTTTTTCAGGGGAGTGCCGAAAACCTTTCATGCCTCGCCAACGGTGTTTGATCTTGATGGCGATGGCATGTGGGAGCTGGTTGTGGGGGATGTTGACGGCAATGTGACAGCGTACCGCATGGACACGGCGGAGTCTGACAAGCCTCACTGGACAAAGATCGAAGACGTTTTTTCTGAGGTCAAGACCGGTCGTTATGCCTCGCCGTCATTGGTGCGCGATGATGATCGGATCTTTCTCCTTGTTGGGCAACAGGATGGCGGCATACGTTTCTATTCAGCAAAAAGCGCAGGCAGAGGAATGCCGGTCTTTTCGCGTGAAGATTTTTTGAGCGGCCTGATGGTTAACAGCCACAGCGCCCCGTCAGTCTTCATGAATAAAGGCGTTATGGAGCTGTCTGTCGGCGACTACAACGGAAACCTTCGCCATTTCGCCTGCCGAAAGGATAGCGTCGAAGTGCAGTGAAACAGGGGATCTTCAGGTCTTTCTCTGGTTGCTGAAGCCTAACAGAGTTTTTCTTCCATCATCCTTTTGCTTCATATTTTGTTCACAACGCCGATGGTATAATAAAAAAAGGGAATCAAGGAATGACTGAGTCTACATTGAAAAAAATAGACCTGCCGGTCACCGGCATGTCCTGCGCCTCGTGTGCCAGCCATATAGAAACTGCATTGGCTGAGCTGAGCGGCGTAGAGAGCTCATTGGTGAACTTTGCCGCGGAAACGGCAACCGTTGTTTATGACCCGTTAAGGCTCAAGCTGACTGATCTTACCAAAACGGTGATTGATCAGGGTTATGGTATTTCTGTTTCCCGCATCACCTTGCCGATAAGAGGCATGACCTGTGCTGCCTGCGTGTCAGCGGTCGAAAATGTGCTCAGGGAGCTCGACGGCGTAATCTCTGCTTCTGTGAATTTTGCGATCGAAAAGGCGACAATCGAATATATTCCGTCACGTGTCAACATCAGGGACTTTAAAAAGGTTATCAAGGAGGCTGGATACGAGGTCGTTGAGGCCGAGCAGGGCGAAGACATTGTTGAGAAAGAGCAGAAGGAGCGGGAGAAGGCATACAAAGAGTTGAAGACAAAGGTGATCACCGGCGCAGTCCTCGCTGTCCCTCTTATGGTATTGATGCAGTGGAATCATATCGTCGGCCATGCTCTTCATATGCCGATGCAGCTCAATCACATGATACAGCTTCTTCTGGCAACCCCTGTGCAGTTCTGGATCGGACGGCAATTCTATGCAGGCGCCATTGCCGCTGCCCGGCACCGTACAACGAATATGAATACGCTGATCGCCATCGGCACTTCTTCCGCATATTTGTACAGTATTGTCGCCACCTTCTTGCCTGATCTCTTTGCCATCAAGGGATACACTGCCGAGGTTTATTTTGATACCTCTGCAACGATCATCGTTCTTATCCTCCTTGGCAGGCTCTTTGAGGCCCGTGCGAAAGGCCAGACTTCAGAGGCGATCAAGAAACTGATCGGCCTTCAGGCAAAGACCGCGCTGGTTATAAAAGACGGCAAGGAGATGCATGTCCCGATAGAGGATGTTGAGATAGGTGATATTATCATTGTGCGTCCCGGAGAAAAGATACCGGTTGATGGTCTGATCAGGGCGGGATATTCATCGGTCGACGAGTCTATGGTTACCGGCGAGTCGATCCCTGTTGAAAAAAATGCAGGGGACCTTGTTATCGGCGGTACAATCAACAAGACGGGCACTTTCAGGTTTGAGGCCGTAAAGGTGAGCAAGGAGACCATGCTCTCCCATATTATCGAGATGGTCCAGTCAGCACAGGGATCCAAGCCGCCTATTGCGCGCCTGGCTGACGTTATAGCCTCCTATTTCGTTCCGGCGGTAATAGGCATCGCAACGCTGACCTTTGCGGTCTGGTATTTTTTCGGGCCGAGCCCAGCATTTACCTATGCTGTGCTGAACTTTATCGCAGTACTGATTATTGCCTGTCCCTGCTCCCTTGGCCTTGCAACACCGACATCCATTATGGTCGGCACAGGCAAGGGCGCAGAAAATGGCATTTTGATCAGAAGCGGCGAGGCCCTCGAAAAAGCCCACAAGATAACGGCGATTGTATTTGATAAAACCGGAACGCTCACCAAAGGACGGCCTGAGGTGACGGATATGATTGCGAGAGGCATGGACGAAAAAGACCTGCTATTTTATGCAGCATCAGCTGAGAAGGGCTCTGAGCATCCGCTTGGCGAGTCGATCATTAAGAAGGCACAGGATACGGGCCTGACGATTGCAGACCCTGAGCAGTTTCAGGCCATCCCCGGTCATGGCATCAAGGCAAATATTCAGGGAAGGGCGGTGCTTCTTGGAAATCAGAAGTTTATGCAGGATGAGGGTGTTGATCTCACATCTTTGATAGCTGAATCCGACATGCTCTCTTTACAGGGAAAGACCCCGATGTTTATAGGGCTGGATAAGGTTGCCGCAGGAATCATTGCGGTTGCGGACACGCTCAGGGCGGAGTCTGTGGCTGCAGTCAAACAGCTCCAGGCTCTCGGGATTGAGGTAGTGATGATAACCGGCGACAATAAGCGCACCGGCGAAGCAATAGGCAGGCAGGCAGGTATAGACAGGGTGCTGGCAGAGGTGCTTCCCCAGGACAAGGCGGCTGAGGTGAAGAAACTCCAGACAGAGGGCAAAATTGTTGCGATGGTCGGAGACGGCATCAACGATGCTCCTGCACTTGCCCAGGCAGACGTTGGCATTGCGATCGGCACAGGCACAGACGTTGCGATGGAGGCTTCTGATATTACGCTCATAGCGGGCAACATCAGGGGAGTGGTCACGGCAATAGCTCTTTCAAAGGCAACCATGAGGAACATCAAGCAGAACCTTTTCTGGGCCTTTGCGTACAATGTTATTCTCATCCCTGTTGCAGCAGGCGTGCTCTTTCCCTTCTTCGGCATACTCCTGAACCCGATGCTTGCTGCAGGGGCCATGGGCTTTTCATCGGTCACGGTTGTGACGAATGCACTTAGATTGAGACGGTTTAGGCCTGCGTAGGCGTTACTTCACAATCCTCTTCTTCATCATCCTGAATGGGTAGGGCGCGAGAGCAAGGGCAACAATTGCGAGCCAAAGAACATCCCATCCGATAGCAGCGACATGTCCTTGTGCCAGTGACCTGCAGATGTTCACCAGATGATAAAGCGGGATGAAGAAGGCGATCTTCGAAACAAGCGGGGGAAGGGTGTCTAAAGGGAAGAATATGCCGGAGAAGAGGAACATGGGCGTCATGAACAGGGTAAAGAAGTAGTTGAAGGAGTCGATGCCTGGCACGACCGAGACAAAGATCAGCGATATCTCGGCAAAAATGAGCCCGCTTATGAAAAGAATCGGAAGCACCATAACAATTGCAGCGGAATCGACCAGCCCCAACGCAGATATCACGATCATGATGATCGTGCCGTACAGAACGCTTTTTGCCGCCCCCCACATAAGTTCTCCTGCAACAAGATCGTAGATATTGACCGGCGTTGCAAGGATTGCGTCAAAGGTCTTCTGAAAGGTCATACGAACAAACGTGCCATACGAGCATTCATACACTGCTGCGAACATGGCCGATGAGGCGATCATGCCCGGTGCAATGAAGTTGATATACGGCACACCATGGATCTCTTTTACATAGGCCCCAAGCCCTAACCCCATCGCCCAGAGGTAGAGGATGGGCTCTGCGAAGTTCAGCGCGAGACTCGACTTGTATAGCTTGGTAAATACGGTGAAGTTTCTCTGCCAGACCCGGAAGGCCCGTCTGAGATTCATATGATCACCTCTCTGAGGTTCTTGCCGGTAAGGTTCAGGTAAACATCTTCTAGATTGCCGCCATATTTTTGTATGAGATCTGCCGGTCTCCCGGTTTCAATGATTCTGCCGTTATCCATGATAGCAACCCTGTCGCAGACCTGTTGCGCTTCTTCCATATAGTGGGTCGTAAGTATGGTCGTCTTGCCCTCTGCTTTGAGATGGGCAAGATTGTTCCATACAGCATGCCTGCTGTGCGGATCAAGGCCTACGGTCGGCTCGTCCATGATAAGCAGGTCAGGATTGTTCAGCAGTGCCCTGGCCAGCAGAAGTCTCCGCTTCATGCCTCCTGAAAGGCTTTTGATGTTCACGGCAGCCTTTTCCCTGAGTTCGACGAAATCGAGCAGTTCCCATGCGCGAGGCGCAGAAGTCTTCTTTGGGATGTCAAAATATCTGGCATAGACAATAAGGTTTTGGAACACGGACAGGTCAGGGTCAAGGTTGTCGTCCTGGGGCATAACACCGATGCGGGATTTGATGACGCTCGGCTGTTTCGTAACATCAATGCCGAAGACCGTCACTCTGCCGGATGTGGGAGGCATGAAGCAGTAGATGATACTCATGGCCGTTGTCTTGCCTGCGCCATTGGGGCCTAAAAAACCGAAGCACTCCCCCTGCATGATCTCGAAACTGATGTTGTCAACAGCGCAGAGATTGCCGTAGTGTTTGACCAACTGTTCAGCGTTAACAAGAACCATACGTTTGGTATCTATGCCTTTTCCTGGAGCCCGAAGAGCCAGAGCCAGACGTATTTGGAGAACTCGTTCAGCACTGCTGCCCTGTCGCGTCTTCTCTTCCACCAGTCGTTTACGTTGAACCAGCTTTCATCTGCAGGCGCACTGATGATTTTGAATTCACTGCCCAAAACGTTATTAAAAATAAGCGCTGCCCTTCTGCTGTGGTAAGGGGAGGTAACAAGGATAATGGACTTAAAGCCGTTCTTTTTGAGGATCTCCTTTGTGTAAAGCGCATCCTCTTCAGTGGATCTTGATTTGTCCTCAAGGAGTATTTTTTTGCCGGGGATGCCAAGAGATTCGGCCTGCTCCTTCATAAGCGATGCCCAGGTATATTTCCATACCAACGGGCCGCCGGCCATGATGATCCTGTCTTTTCGGGCCCATTCATCCTTGAAGAGCTTTATCCCGTAGAGGACGCGCTCTTCCTGCTCACCGGCAAGCACAACGATCACATCAGCCGGTTTCATTTCGTCTTTCCTGATAAGCATCTCCGCTGCTTTCGTGAAAACAAATCCGTGGGTGAGGAAGATAATTCCGGCAACGAACGCAATGAGAAAAAAGAGTTTCAATAACCGTATCATCTTGACCGCCTGAAAGAAAAGGACCCGGGGTCTTGTTCCTCCTTCATCAAGCCGGGCTGTTGGACAGACCATATCAACATCAGCGAGTCTCTTTTATGTAATGCTTCAGCGCCTCAGACCAGTGGCGAGGAGCAGAAATGCCCTCTAATCGCAGCATGGTATTGTTCAGTGGAGATCGGGTCGGCCGCCTGGCAGGTCTTTTATACTCCTCGGAGGTGACAGGCATGATCGGTTTGTCAATACTGATAAGATCAGCGATCGTTATCGCAAACTCATGCCAGCTGCAGATACCTGAATTGGTAACATGATAGATGCCATAGCCCTTTCCGACGAGCTGTCTGATTGTGGCCGCAAGATCTTCCGTGAAGGTCGGGCTCCCAAACTGATCGTTTACGACCTGAAGAGAGTCTTTTTCAGCAAGGAGCCTTATTATCGTGTCTACAAAGTTCTTGCCATGAGGGCCATAGAGCCAGGAGGTACGGACAATATAATATCTGTTGGTAAGGGATGTGATGAACTGTTCTGCCATGAGCTTGGATCGCCCGTAGTGGCTCAGGGGGTTTGTCCTGTCCCACTCGTCGTATGCAGAGCTTTTTGTCCCGTCAAAGACGTAGTCAGAACTGATATGGATGATCGGGCAGTGGATCTCCTCGCAGGCAATAGCCATGTTGCGAGCACCGATGCCGTTGACAAGATAAGCCTTCTCAGGGTCCGACTCGCAGGCATCTACATCAGTGAATGCGGCTGCATGAATCAGGACGTCGGGCCTTGTCTCCCGTACAGCCTTAACGGCACCGTCAAGTTTTGTGATATCAAGGCCCGTGCGGGAAAAAGGAACAAGATGTATTTCGGTGAAAACCTTCTGTACTGCGTGACCGAGCATGCCGTCAGCACCGGTAAGCGCTACCTTCATCCGCTGAACCTTTCACCATACTGGGACGCATAGTATGAGAGATATTCACCCGAGATGATACGGCGCCACCACGCTTCGTTGGCAAGATACCAGTCAACGGTTTCCGAGAGTCCCTGGTCGAAGCTCGTTTCATGTTTCCATCCGAGGGAAGTCTCTATTTTTGTCGGATCAATTGCGTATCTTCTGTCATGTCCGGGGCGGTCTTTTACATACGTGATGAGACTCAAGAGAGCTTCTTGGTCCGCTCCCGTTTTTTCGGCGATCAGTGCAAGCAGGCTCTTAATGATCTGAATATTCTGCAGCTCGTTCCTGCCCCCGATATTATAGATATCGCCTGCCTTTGCTCTGTGGAAAACGAGATCGATTGCCCTGCAATGATCAGTTACATGGATCCAGTCCCTGACATTCCGCCCATCGCCATATACCGGGATGCCTTTGCCCTGCAGCGCGCTTGAGATGACAAGAGGTATAAGTTTTTCAGGGAACTGGTAGGGACCGTAATTATTCGAGCAGCGCGTTATGATCAAATCCATGCCGAACGTCTCATGATATGCCCGCACCAGCAGGTCTGACGACGCCTTGCTTGCAGCATAGGGACTGTTCGGCATGATCGGGGATTCTTCGGTAAAAAGCCCATTTTCGATCGAGCCATAGACCTCGTCTGTCGAAACATGGAGCATCCGGCAGTTGCGTTTCTTTGCAGCCTCAAGCAGACTCTGCGTGCCTAGTACGTTTGTGCGAAGAAACGGGGAGGAATCGAGGATAGACCTGTCTACATGGCTCTCAGCGGCAAAGTGTATGATGGCATCGAATTCGAGGCTGTCGATAAAAAGATTGTCGCAGATATCAGCCTTGAAAAAGGTATAGTTTGGGAGATCCTTGATGTCGGTAAGATTTTCGAGATTGCCCGCATAGGTCAGTTTGTCCAGGTTGGTGATCGTATGCTCGGGGTGCGTTGCAAGCATGTAGCGGATGAAGTTCGAGCCGATGAATCCGGCGCCGCCGGTGACCAGTATCTGCATTACTCAACCCTGAAAGGAGCGTCAGGATCACCCTCATATCTGATCTCGTCAACAGGCTGCATTTTGCCCTTGCCCTTGTAGAGCTTGTCCGGGAGGTTGAGTACAAGTCCCTCGCCATCTCCGATATTCTTATATGCGTGCACAACGTTTGGCGGCACAATTGCAATATGCGGTTTCCCCTCCGTCTCAAAGGTAATCTGCTTCTGATAGGTAGGAGAGTCCCTGCGATTATCCCACAGGTAAAGCCTGAAATTGCCGAAGAAACAGAAGTAATCCGACTGATCCCTGTGTTCATGCGGACCGCGGGAGACGCCAGGTTTTGTCATGGAGATATACGACATAACAGGCCTGAAGTCGAGCTCATCATCGCGGTATATCTCTACAAGCCATCCGCGATCAGCGTGAAACTGATTCAATTCTTTAATGATAACGCCTTCCATGGTGCGCTATTATAGCATTAATCCGTGCATGAGTTCGCCGAAATCAGGCGCCTGCTCCGGCTATGCCGGCAACAGCCGCTCGTAGATAAGTGAACTCTTGTTTTTGGTCTTTTCTAGGCGCTGGCCTGCTCAGGACGGCCTTTAGAGGTGAACCTGAAATGTTCGACCGTACCTTTCAGGACCTCTGCCAACCTTGCCAGGTCAGTGGATGCCCTGGCTATCTGTTCAGTTCCTGAGGACATCTGCTGCGAGCCGACTGCAATTGACTGGATATCGCCGTTGACCTGTTCGGTCGTTGTAGACATCTCATCTGCGGCGGTCGCTATATGCTGAACCATGCCCTGAAGCTCTTCTACGCTGCTGACAATCCTTGCCAGTGCTGTTCCTGCCTGAGATGTGTATTGAACCCCCCGTCCTGCCTTTTCGGTGGCATTGTTCATGGCCGACACGGCATCCCGGATTTCACCCTGGATGGCCAGGATCATGCCGCTGATTTCTCCCGTTGCAGCTGCAGTGCGTTCAGCCAGTTTTCTTACCTCATCAGCCACAACAGAAAAGCCTCGTCCATGTTCACCGGCACGGGCCGCTTCTATGGCAGCATTCAGGGCAAGCAGGTTTGTCTGATCGGCTATGTCGCTAATCACCGTGACGATTTCTCCTATCTGGCTCGAGCGCCCGCCAAGAGACTCCATGAGACGCGATGATTCTTCGACCGTTGCCGCGATGCTCTTCACCTCTTCCACCGACCTGTTGACAATGCCTTGTCCGTCCCTGGCAAGTGAATTGGCCTCCGTTGCAGAAGATGCAATATTCGTTGCGTTCCTGGCGATATCTCCTACTGTCTGCGACATCTCGTCAGATGCCGTGGCGATCTGTTGTGTCCGGCAGGCCTGGTCAGCTATGCCGCGGCTGATCTGGTCGGATGTGGTGCTTAATTCTTCACTTCCTGAAGCCACGCTGATTGCGGAAGACTTTACTTCCGCAACGATCTTCTTGAGACTGTCGAGCATATTTTTCATGGCCAGTAAAATACCGCTTTCCGTGCCGGTAGATGACAACTCCATCGTCAGATCGCCTTCGGAGATTCGTCTGGCTATACCGGCGATCTGGGCAGGATCACCGCCGAGTTTGCTCAGGAGGTATTTCATAAGTAGGATGGATCCGGCAAGAGATGCTCCCAATATGACGGCATATAGTGCCAGTGAAATATAGCGCATCTGTTTCTGTCTGGAGATCATTGCTTCAGCCTTCGCATCGACCATTTTTTTGACCTCTCCGCGGAAATCGCTGAGGGCAGTCTGTGTCTCCGTCAAAAGAGGAGCCGTTTCCTCCTCGTAGATCTTTTTTGCAATATCCTGTCTTCCGTTCTTTACTGCCCCGATAATCTTTGCTGCGGTAGCATGGAAGCGCTCATGGGGACTTTCTATTTTTTTGTACGACTGCTCAAGCCCCCTGGGTGGAATGAAGGCGAAATACCACTTGCCCAGATTGCACTGCCGGTGATCGAGCTTGCCCTGGAAATCCTTTCCGAAGAGGATCGTGCCAACCGCAAGGCCCTCTGCCCATTTATAGTGATCAATGATTCTTGGTGCAATGCTGCCCTGGATCTCGCGAAGCGCATTGGATTCGCTAATCTCCCTCATTGTCTCCTTGATCGAGATCTGTGCAAATGTTCCCAGCCCAAGCAAAATTACTGCAAGTGATCCTACGGCGATCTGCAACGTTGTTCTGAGTTTCATGACAGTTATCCCTCCTGGTGTCTATGTCAGACAGTGCGTGGTTCACTTTTCGGAGAGGGCAAGGGCATGAGAGTCCAGGCAGTCCATATGCGGATGGATAAATGCCTGCTGAGCATTGAACAGGAATAGGATGCCTGGATTGATACAAGAAAAAAAGCACACTCATCGGTGTCCCCTCCGTTTGAGAACCGCAGTGTCTGATAATTGGCCCAACGCAAAGGCCAGTCCCCTCAATCCCCTGCCACCCGTGGTCTTGAAATGCAAGCCACATGTGCACAATCAAAACTTAGCGCAAAGCGAAGGACTTGTCAATAACTATCTGAGATTTTGAATGAATCTGGCGGGGATACCGTAGTCAATGGTAAATGAGGCAAGTTCTCAAAAAATAAAAAACCCTGCCTGTTCGATACGAGGGCAGGGCTTTTATGGTAAATAAATGACTATTTGTTGTTTCTCGCGAATTCCTTGATAATCTCCTGACCGATGACATTGCGCTGAATCTGGTTCGTTCCTTCATAGATCTGGAGGATCTTGGCATCCCTCATCATCTTTTCGACGGGGTACTCTTTCATGTATCCTGAGCCGCCCATGACCTGGACCGCATCCGTGGTGACCCTCATACCTACGTCTGTTGCAAAGCACTTGGCCATGGCAGATTCCTTGGACACATCCTTTGCTCCGCTGTCAACCAGTCTTGCAACTGAGTATACAAGAGACCTTGCCGCCTCGATGTCCATTGCCATATTCGCCAGCATGTGCTGCACTGCCTGGAAGCTGATGACCGGGTGGCCGAACTGGATCCTCTTGCGAGCATATTTTACCGCTTCTTCGTAGGCGCCCTGCGCAACGCCAAGTCCCTGCGAGCCAACACCTGCGCGCGAACTGTCCAGGGTCTTCATCGCAACGATAAAGCCAATACCTTCTTTACCTATGATGTTCTCCTTCGGAATTCTGCAGTTGTCAAAAACAAGTTCGGTCGTTATGGACGCCCTGATACCCATCTTGTCCTCTTTCTTGCCGAAGGTGAAACCGGGCGTGCCTTTTTCGACAACAAAGGCCGAAGCGCCGCGGGGTCCTTTTGCCCTGTCGGTGATCGCTATGATCGTATAGACATCTGCTACGCTGCCGTTTGTGATCCATTGTTTGGTGCCGTTCAGAATATATTCATCGCCGTCAAGTTTTGCGGTTGTCTGAATGCCGCTCGCATCGCTGCCTGCATTTGCTTCGGTCAGACCGAAGGCAACGAGTTTCTTGCCTGCTGCAATGTCCGGAAGGTATTTTTTCTTCTGCGCATCAGTGCCGAAGAGAAGCAGCGGATAGGTGCCGAGAGCATTGGCGGCATATGACGTTGAGACACCGACACAGGCGCGGGACAGTTCCTCAACACAGAGGCAGAGTTCAAGGCATCCCTTGCCGAGACCGCCGTATTCTTCAGGGATGAAGAGGCCGAAGAGGTCTGACTGAGCGAGCACCTTCATGATGTCCCAGGGGAATTCACCGGTCTCATCCAGATGGGCCCGAACAGGAACAATCTTTTCTTCGGCAACCTGCCGGGCAAGATCCCGTATCATTACCTGCTCTTCAGTCAATAAATAATCCATAATCAATCCTCCAACGTAAATTCGCTGCAGAGTGCATATCAAAATATCAGCGGTCATTTTAACAGATACGGAAGGCTTTTTGGAAGAAAGAACTTTTAGATAAGTCCCTGAATTTTCTTCAAATATTCATGCATGCAGATATTTTCAGTGGATTGTATGAGTTCAAAGGCTGGACTGAAGGTATCGTCGCTGACAGAAAAGATGCCGTGCCCAAAGACAATAACTGCCCGACTGTCTTCCATCGCTTCAGGAACGGTTCTTACGAGGCCTGTCGGACCTGTACCGATTTCGCCTGATACGATTGGTATCCGCGATACTGCCCTCTGCTGCCTGCAGGAGCGATAGCAGGTTGAGATATCGCAGCCCTCTTTTCTGCAGGACATGGACATGATTACCGTGAATTTTGGGTGGCCATGGACAATGGCGCGTCTGCCCGTCTTTTTGTGGACGCTGATATGCGCGGAAAGCTCTGACGAAGCAGTTATTCCTGAGGAGGACGATCCGTCAAGAGGGACTGCGTCAATACAGGTTTCGAGCTCATCCAGGGAACTGCCCGTCTGGCTTATATAAATTGTGTTATTGAAAATGTAAGAGATATTGCCGAAATAGGAGTCGACGAGTTTTTGTCCAACAAGCTCCCTGCCCGTCAGTATGAGCTGCTGATATACCTCCTGCTCATTCCGGGGCGGGACAGATGGAATATCAGTGCCGGACCCAATTGCCACAGGTATTTTATCAACGATCTTTTGATATGCATTCAGCAGATTTCTGTTTTCAGGCGTCTTGCCAGTATTACGGTCTTCAAGATGGAACATGACATCTGAAAAAAACTTGACAAAAATCGAGAAGCAGACCGAGCTGAAAGAAACAAAGGCCTGTTCAGGGCTGACCGTGCCACAGGAGACAATGCCTCTGTTTCCGACAATGGCCGCCTTTCGTCTGGAAAGGGCGCGGCTGATCGCCACAGCAGAATGCACAGGGATGATAGGGATGTCATGGAGAAAGGTCCTTGTCTCGCAGTCTGTCGGCACCAGAGCGGATTTCTGATGATCTGCATAATAGGCAAGGATGCTCTTGTACGGCTCAGCAGGCTCTGCATAGAGCAGACTATTGATCTGCATGAGGTCAAAGACCCTAACCAGTTCAGGGTCGATATCAGTCAAAGACCTGTTTGAAGTCAGTTCTGCGTCGAGGCCGAGGAATGAAATACTGTTCTGTTGAGCCAGCCCCTGTCGGACGATTTTGTCTGCATATTTGGCAATAAGCTTTTTCATCGCTCTGCTACAGATACGCTCCCAATCCCAATCTCTCCATCAAGACACTTGTTGGTAATCCTTTCTCGTCATATCCCCTGATCTTGTAGTAATTGCTTCGTGCACCCAGGAATTCCTTTCTGTCCAGCGGCCTCACTTTGATCTGCGCTGAAGAGGTGCCCTCCTCGGAAAAAAACCTCCCGGGAAGGTCGTCCTCAACGCCGGTGATATTGTTCAGGGAGTTCAGGTAGCGTTCGAGCACGTAAATGCGCTCGCCTGTCCTGAGTAAAGACTGGGTATCATGGGCCTTGCCGGTTACCGCAGAGACCGCTTTTGCATATTCTTCAAGGGATGCAGCAAAGAAGACAAATTTGCAGGCAGTCAGTGAATCAATGACTGCGTTCATGTCCTCGGCGATCTTGATGATCCGTGCCTTACCCTCAAAGGAGAAACGGTCCGTGGCAACGGGCTTTCTTAATATCTCGTGGCTGATGGGGTAGGCACGCAGATGGCAGCCTCCACGGTTCGATGTTGCATACGCCAGTGCCATGCCGTATGCGCCGCGAGGGTCATAGGCCGGCAATTCAAGCCCTTTGACCGACATGCTTGCCTGCGGTTTTCCGACAGCCATGGCATAGTGACGCGAGCCGCGCGACAGCATTCTGCCCCGTTCGGTATTCATTTCTGCAATCTCCGTGATGAGCGCAAGAAGTTCACCAGAATTCAGTTCTATTCCTTCTGTCTCGGCAAAGCAGGAGATGGTTGCTGCTGTTGTGATCGTGTCGAGGCCGTAATCATTGCAGAGCCTGTTTGCTTCTATGATTGTCGCAGCGTCACTATTAGTATTCAGTGCGCCGAAGTGCGAAACCGTTTCGTATTCTGGCATTACTTCACCCCTGCTGCCAATCTTCTTGCAGAGGATCGGACAGCCCATGCATCCGGTTTTTTTTGCGTCATAAAGACGCTTCAGGTTATAGCCCGAATAGGATGAGGACGCAGTATAGAAGGTCTGCCTGAAGTTGCTGGTGGGCTCCATCCTGCGGCTATGGATAAGGTCGACAAGTGCGGCGGTGCCGAACTCTGAAATGCCGAGCTCACCAAAGACTGCCTGGGATGCCCTGAGCAGCCGCATAATATCTTCCCGACTCTCTTTGACTGCAGCGGCGTCAAATATGTCGAACGAGCCGCTACCTTTTATGCGTATCGCCTTGAGCTTCTTGGCTCCCATGACTGCGCCGAGTCCGCCCCTGCCTGCGAGGTAGTGCCCGTCAAAAACAATCGATGAAAATGAAACCTGATTTTCTCCAGCAATGCCGATTATGGCATCAGAACCCTTGCTTCCGAGCAGGGTCCGCGCGTCCTCTGCATTTTTCCCGGCAAGGTGACCGGCATCAGCGATCACGACAGTCTGGTCATCGATCAGGACCATCGCCCATGTATCGGCCTTGCCGGTTATCTCGATGAAATCATAGCCGGCACGCTTTAGCTCTGTCCCGAACCTGCCGCCCACTGAGCAGTCAAATATGGTGCCGGTGAGGGGGGAACGCGATACGACGGAAGACCTGCCGGAGGTTGGTGTGTCTGTTGCCACGAGAGGACCTGATGCAAAAATAAGCGGCATCTCAGGAGCATCATAGTTCTGCACAATCCTTTTACCCAACAGTGCTACGCCAATACCCCGTCCTCCGATATACTGTTCAATGAGGTCGACCGGAGTATCAACGATTTCGGTCTTTTTTGCAGAAAGGTCGATTCTCAGGCTTTTGGACGCGTATCCGTACATGGGTGGGCCGTTCAGGCGCTTACATCAATATCGGGGATGAGCAAACTTGGAGAGCCGAGACTTCCGTAAAATTTCATATCATCTCCCACGGCAGAGACCTTCCGGAAGAAGTCAAGAAGATTCCCCGATATAAGCGCTTCTTTAACCGGAAAGGCGACCTCTCCCTGTTCGATCCAGAGTCCGGTGACGCCGATCGAGAAATCGCCGGAAATAGGGTTTACCATGTGGATGCCCATGGCATCGACGACATAAAGCCCTCTGCCCATTGTCCTGAAAAGATCCTTTGCGGCAATGCGGTCAGCAGCAGTGGCAGGTTCGAGATACAGGTTCGTGACGCCCACTGAAGGCAGAGACGCATGACTGCCCCTGACCGCATTGCCGGTCGAGACGGTATTCCCTTTCCTTGCGGTATAGGTATTGAAGAGATAGGACTGCAGCATACCTTGCTGTATCAGCGGCTTTGACTGTGTGGCGACGCCCTCGTCGTCAAGAGGCTTGCTGCCGAGTCTGCCGGGAAGCAGGCCGCTGTCGATGATCGAGATCTTCGGGCTGATGACCAGTGTATTGAGTCTGTCTGCAAGCAGTGACCTGCCTTTTTGGACCGCATCAGAGGAAAGGGATGAAGCAAAGATGCCCAAGAAATCATTGGCAACGGAATGGTCAAGAATGACCGTAGTTTTCCCGCACTGTATCTTCCGTGATCCGAGCAGGCGGATGGCTGATCCCGCTGCTGTCCTGCCCACGTCCTCGAAGGAAATCTCTTTTAGAAAACGGGAGCCCATGTAGTCCCACCCTGTCTGGCTCTCTTTGCCGGACTCTGCAATAGCGGTCAGCTGCGCTGAACAAGAGGTCGACTGATATTGTGCCTTTACCCCGAGGGAACTTGCGATAATCGTCTCAGCAACGGTGAAGGATGTCGAGGGCTTTCTTACTCTTTTGATCCTGTGGTCCGCATTATATGCGGCGCGTTCGATCTGCATTGTCATGGAGATTGCATCGTCTTCCTTCAGATCGCGGATGGCAGCATCAAAAATATCGACTGTATTTGGCGACGACGGCGAAGGGAGACAGTGAAAGAGGTCTTTCTCAACTGAGCGGCATACATCCATGGCGCGTGCAATTACCTGGTCAGCTTCGCTGATAGCCGTAGAAAATGAGAAGCCGAGACGGTTGTTTCTGATGACCCGCACGCTATAGCCTGAACTGAAAGAGGTAGAAAGAGATTCGACGGCCTGGTCTTTTATTTCAACGGCAATGTTCCGGTAAGACTTGCAGAATACCTCTGCCTGGTCAGCACCGCTTTTGAGTGCCCTGCCAAGAATATCCTCGGCAAAGCCGGGATCAGGACTCATAATAGGTGGCTGATGCCGTGTCCGACTCCCAGACCGAAACCGCAGAGACCCTGACGCGTTCATCGGTGATCTTCTTCTTCATGCTGTCAAAGATCCATTTCGCCATATTCTCTGACGAGGGGTTCTTCTCGGTGAAGGGAAAGATGTCGTTCAGATATGCGTGGTCAAGAGGTGCTACCACTTCATTTGCCATTCTCTTGAGATCATGAAAATCTATGGCAAGATCAATTTCATTCAGAGTCTCGGCCATGACGCTGACCTGTACCTTCCAGTTATGGCCGTGCATGTTCTCGCACTTGCCCTTATATTCTCTCAGCTGATGGGCTGCAGAAAAAGAAACTTCTACCGACAGTTCAAACATTATAGTCCTCCGAAAAGTTCAGGTGGTTTTTTTGAATATGGATACGTAGGGAAGATTGCGGTATTGGTTGTCGTAGTCAAGGCCACAGCCCACGACGAATTCGTTCGGTATTTCGAAGCCGACATAGTCCAGCGGCAGATCGACCTCTCTGCGTTCTTTTTTGTCGAGGAACGTGCAGATCCTGAGGCTGCGGGGCTCCCTGTTCAGGATACGCTCCCTGATGTAATTCATCGAGATGCCGGTGTCGATGATGTCCTCGATAAGCAGTACGTCCTTGTCGGCAAGCTCTTCCCTGATATCATAATGCAGTTTTATCTCTCCGGAGGTTTCCGACTTCAGATAGCTTGATGCCACGATAAAATCGATCGTGAGCGGAGTCTGGATAAGTCTCACAAGATCACTGAAAAAAATAAAGGCGCCCTTAAGGATGCCGACGGCCAGAAGGTTCTTGCCTTTATAATCGGCTGATATTCTTGCTGCGAGTTCCCTGTTTTTGCTCTGTATCTGTTCTACGGTAAGAAACGGTTTGCCAACGACCATGAAAACCTCCCGCAACAATAAATAAGTGCAGCTATTTTAACGTTCCGGACTACTATTCTACAACTAAAAGGGGTATCTGCCTCCAGCACTTGCTCTTTTATATTCATATTCATAAGATATTGGCATATATCCTATGAGGGATGAGATGCGCGCCCGGCTGATCGGCAGGGTGAGACATAATTATCGGCCTGGTAAATTTTCTGAGAGGATAGGTGATCGGTGAGGGATCACGGATTGCGGCTGAATAAACAGGATATTTTTACCAGCGGCATGTATGGTAAGTGTGAACCGGCAGTCATGTATAAATTCATGATGCTGAACCTTATCCTTATTGTTGGAACGCCCTTTTTGCTTGTATTTGGGATTCTCGATATATACCGCGGTCTTCAGCCTCTGGGTTATATCATTACGGCATCCGGTTTCCTCTGTGCCGCAACGTTTACCTTTCTCAGGAAAACAAAGAACTTCATCTTCGGCAGCTATTTTCTTGTTTTTGTACTCTTCTGGACATTTCTCTATCTGCTGGCCACCGGCGGCAGTGGAAACTCGGGGATCTTATGGTATTACTCATTTCCACTCATCTCTCTTTTTCTGCTTGGCGCCCGAAAAGGCTCCCTTATCGTATTTACATCGCTTCTGTTTGCTGCGGTAATTCTTTTTTGGCCCGGCACTCCTTTTCTTAAGACAACCTATGTCAGCGAGATAAAAATACGATTTATTCCGAGTGTGCTAGTGCTCTGGATTATCACCTCTCTCTTTGAATATGTCATGTCCGCTGCCCTTAAGATCGAGATCCAGAATACGGAATTAAGAGAAGCGGTTGATGAACTCAGTAAGGCGAGGAAGGCCCTTATATCAGAGAAGGAGAGACTTGCGGTGACGCTTCGTTCTATTGGAGAAGGTGTTATTGCTGCAGATATGAACGGACTGGTTGTTCTTATGAATACCGTTGCAGAAAAATTGACCGGATGGACTCAGGGGGAGGCAGCAGGCAGGTTTGTCGGGGATATTGTTCATGTCAATGACAGAGCGTCCGGGAAATCATGCGACATCTCATTGACCGAGGTTTTTGAAAAAAAGACGATCGTGGCGGCCATGGAGCTCAGAGTCCTTGTGAACCGAAAAGGCATTGAGAGGATTATCTCTGACAGCGGCGCCCCCATTTTTGACAGAGACGGGCAAGTTGTCGGTGCTGTGCTTGTTTTCCGTGATGTTACGGATCAGGTCCGCATGGAAGAAGATCTGTACCGGACGGGGAAACTCGAGTCGGTCGGTCTGCTTGCCGGCGGAATTGCACACGATTTCAATAATATCCTGTCCGGCATTCTTGGCAACGCGGAGCTGGCCAAAATAACGGGCAGCAGGGGAGAGGATGCCGGTCCATTTCTGGAGAGGATTTTAAAGGCAACTCGTAGGGCTACGGCGCTTACCAATCAGTTGCTGACCTTTGCAAAGGGCGGAGAACCGATCATTAAAAGCATTACTCTTTCGAATCTGCTAAGGGAAAATGTGGAGTTTGCGCTGAGCGGCTCGCCGATAAAGGGCGATATCAGCATCTCCGATACCCTATGGGCAGTCTACGCAGATCCGGGACAGATTGGTCAGGTAATAAGCAATCTGCTGATTAACGCCGCTCAGGCCTCCTCCGAGGGGGACAGCATCAGGGTGACAGCGGCCAATATTACAGCCTTTGAGGGAGAGATTGCGGGCCTGGCACCTGGCCGTTACGTTGCCATCACGATTCAGGACCATGGGTCCGGCATTTCTCCAGAGAATATGGCGAAGATATTTGACCCTTATTTTACGACCAAGGACTATGGTACGGGTCTCGGCCTTACGATCTCATATTCGATTATCAGAAAACATAATGGGCTTATCAAGCTGGAGTCCAGGCTTGGTGAGGGCACTACGTTTAACGTCTATCTGCCTGCATCATTTGAGGAAGTAGAGACAGATGCTCCGCGGGCTATGATCTCTGCCGCCTCCTGCAAAGGAAAAATTCTGGTAGTTGATGATGAAGAGGACCTTAGGATAATTTTGTTTACTCTGCTTGAGGGCTGTGGATATGTGGTCTTGCCGGTGGCGGATGGTGAAGAAGCCCTTTCTGCCTATAAAGCTGCCATGGCAGCGTCAGAGCCATTTGATCTGGTCATAACCGACCTTACCATTCCCGGCGGAATGGGGGGAAAAGAATTAGTTGAAAGACTGCTTGAGATTGATTCAAAGGCCAAGGTGATTGTCGCAAGCGGATATTCTCATGATCCGATTATGGCCCAGTTCGGGCGGCACGGCCTTAAAGGGGTCATCGAAAAGCCTTTTGAGTTCAGCACAATTACCGATATGATAGCCCGCGTGATTGCGGGCGACTGAACTACGTTGTCCCTAAAGGATATTGGTATCAAAGGTCGGTTCTATCGACAACCTTATCCTTCACGTTATTCACCCCATGATCGATTCCAGCTTCAGAAACCAGGCTTCTACAACGTCGGCCATGAACTTCATGCAGGACAGGCAGGAAGAGCAGACAAAAGCTGAAACAAGGGCAAGGCTGGAACTCGAACGGTACCATGTCGAATGCGTCTCGGTCCTTATCTGCCAGATCATGCTGCCGCAGGAGCTCATGGATACCCAGACCAAAAAGATTATCGCATCATGCTGCCGCAGGAGCTCATGGATACCCAGACCAAAAAGATTATCGCACAGCAGCAGACTACACAGTTTCAGGAAGAACAGAAGGCCCAGGTGACAAGAATAGAGATGGAAAAGACCAAGGCGACAGCTGATCAGCAGCCTGAACTTGTCCGGGCCGAGATTGCGGTTAAAGTTGCAGACCAGAAGAAAAGAGAGACCGTTACACTCGCTGAAGGTAATGCTGAAAGCGCAAAACTGAAGGGTGAGGGTGATGCCAGGGCAATCGAGTCAATCGGTACTGCTACGGCAGAGGCGTATGAAAAGCAGAAGACAGCCATCGGGCCTCAGGCCATTATGGCTATCGAACTCGCAAAACATATCTCTACAGGCAAGATCAAGATAATGCCGGATATCCTAACTATTGGGAGCGGCGGTGCGGCTGACGGGCTTGCAGCAGTGCTTACACAGGCGATTGCACTCAGCGGCGTGAAGCTTGATCCTGCCGGCAAAGGTCTCAACGCGACGGATTCATAGATGTGCGAATCTCAATAAATGAGTCTGACTCCATAGACTATATTTTGATAAATTATTTCGGGAGGAGGTAACTTTTAATGAAAATATCAGAACCATCAATCCTTATACGCATTAGTCAAAAATACCAAGATGGAATGAGTGGACAGGCTCTGCTTGAGATAACCAGAGGCATATGGAAGGTTGGCACAAGAAGGGAAAAAGCTCAATATGCTTTTATCGTGAGGCAGAATGAAAGTCGAAGCTGAATTGTAGCGACGAGGTGCAACCTCCGTCCTAAAAAGTAGACCCTGGAAAATCGAGCTTTCTCTTAATATGACCTGTCCTCTCTATCGCCCGCCTGTCATCTTGACTTCTCCTTTCTTTCCGCGTTAAATAGAAACAGTTTCTATTTACGAAGGGGAGTCATGAAACCTGATTTTCAGCCATTATTGAAGCGCCTCAGTCTGAAATCAACGCCGAAGAGGATTGCGCTATTAGAGATCCTCGATGACGAAAAGGTGTACCTGAGTCCTGAGGCGATCTGGAAGAAGATGCAGAAGAGGTTCAAGAGTATCGGCCTTCCTACCGTGTATCGTATCCTCGAAGAACTGCATGAAGGCAACATCATATCCCGCGTACTCCATCCTGACCGAAAGCTCTACTATTATCTCTGCAGGAATGAAGAACACCATCATCACTTTATCTGTGTTTCCTGCAGCAGGGTCGAGGACCTGCATTTCTGCGCTGAAAAGGAGATAGAAACTCTGGTGGTCAAAGGCATGAAGGGCAAGGTCCTTTCGCATATCCTCCAGATTAACGGGCTCTGCAGCAGATGTCTGACTGAGAAGGTTCCGGCGCATGGCTAAGATTAGGTCACTACTGATTCTGATGGTTTTACTGACGCTCCCATTGTCGTTTGGTTGCTCCAGATCAAAGGATTCACAAAGCAAGGATCGATCCGGAAAACTTATTGTCATTGCTACCCTGTTTCCGCTTTATGATTTTGCAAGGAACATAGCAGGGGACCGGGCTGAAGTGAAGCTTCTTTTGCCGCCCGGTGCAGAACCCCACAGCTTCGAGCTCAGGACAAGCGACATGGTAATGCTTAACCATGCTGACATATTTATCTATACGAACAGATATATGGAGCCCTGGGCAGAGAAACTGCTGAAGGGAACAGAGTCCAAAGGCCTTACGGTTGTTGATGCAAGCAGCGGTGTAAGATTTATCGAAGGCAGCATTGACGGCGCTGAAGACGGAAAGCATGACCATCAGAGCAAGCCCGGACATAAGGAAGATTACAAAGAGCATGAGGTCCATGGGGCAGACCCGCATATATGGCTCGACTTCAGCAATGCCCAAAAGATGGTCGATACTATTGCAGTCGCCTTTATCGCAAAAGATCCTGTCAACAGAGATATGTATCAAAAAAATGCAGAGGCCTATAAAGCCCGTCTCGAAGTTCTGGACAGGGCCTATCAAAAGGGGCTTGCTAACTGCCGAAAAAAGATTTTTATTAACGGAGGCCACTATACCTTCGGGTATCTTGCCAACCGATATGGGCTCAGATACAGGGCAACATACGGTTTTTCTCCTGATGCTGAGCCGACCGCAAGGAACCTTGCGGATATAAGCAAAACGCTCCGCAAAGAGGGGCTGAGGCACCTTTTTTATGAGGAACTCCTCAGCCCGAGGATTGCCGATACGATCGCAAAGGAGACCGGTGCATCACTTCTGAAGCTCCATGGGGCCCATAATATTTCGAAGGAAGAGTTCAATGCAAACAGGACATTTATTGAGCTGATGGAAAGGAATCTTGCTAATCTGCAGGCAGGTCTTCAATGCCGTTAACTATAGTCGAGGCCAGGGACCTCAGTGTTGCATTTGACGGGCGACAGGTGCTGTCCGGCGTGAACTTCAGTATCCTGCAGGGCGATTACATCGGGCTTGTCGGCCCGAATGGATCAGGCAAGTCAACGCTTATCAAATGCATGCTCGGCCTGATCAAGTCTTCTCACGGAGATATTTCTCTTTTTGGTTCAGCACCACTTGAAATGAAGAGCCGTGAGCGGATCGGGTATCTGCCGCAGAGGATGGAGTTTTTCAACCCACGTTTTCCTACGACCGTGACCGAGGTGATCTCACAGGGAATGATCGCCAACAAAAGGGCAGGGAAAAAGTCAGGTGGTGAAGAGATAGAAAAAGTGATAGAGCTCTTTGACCTGAGATTTCTCAGGAACAGGCTGATCGGGGAGCTTTCGGGAGGCCAGCAGCAGCGGGTCTTTATTGCGAGGGCACTTGCGAACGCACCGGAATTTCTTATCCTTGATGAGCCTACCAGTGCGCTTGACCCTGAAGTGAGGGAAAGTTTTTTCGAGCTGCTCCACGATCTGAATCAGAAGAAGAAGGTCACGATCGTTCTGGTTACGCACGATATCGGCGGCGTTGGCCAGTACGCAACAAAGCTGATGTACCTCGATAAAAGGGTGATCTTCTTTGGCGGGTTTGATGAGTTCTGCCTTTCAGAGAACATGGCGAGTTTTTTTGGCTCTGCTTCGCAGCATATTATCTGCCATAAACATTGACGAAAAGGATGTAAATGGATTTTATTGAGTTTTTAGACTACGGGTTCATACAGCGGGCGCTTATTGCCGGTTCTCTCATATCCGTGCTCTGCGCTGTGCTTGGCGTGGTCCTTGTGCTGCGGAGACTCTCGATGATCGGCGACGGCCTTTCCCATGTCACCTTTGGCGGTGTCGCCCTTGCCATGGCACTGAACTTCTATCCCCTTGCGGTTTCATTGCCGATCGTCGTGGTAAGCTCCTTCGGCATACTCAAGATGATGGAAAAGGCTCGGGTATTCGGGGATGCTGCCATTGCGGTTGTCTCATCGATCGGCATAGCAATCGGGATATTGCTTGCCAGCATTTCCGGAGGATTTAATGTCGATCTCTTCAGCTATCTGTTTGGCAATATCCTTTCGATCAGCACGTTTGAGGTTGCCGCAGCAGTGCTCATATCTCTATCCGTGCTTGCAGCCATCTCTTTCTTCTTTGATGAGATATTTTCGATCACCTTTGATGAGGATTTTGCGCGAGCCTCAGGCATCCCGGTTGACCGCATCAATGCGGTGCTGATGGTTCTGACTGCGGTTACGGTTGTGCTTACCATGAAGGTTGTTGGCATTATGCTCACCTCTGCGCTTCTTGTCATACCTGCCGTGACCGCTTTTCAGAATGCACGGGGGTTCAGGAATGCGATCATCATTGCATCAATCTCCTCGTTCCTTTCCCTTGTGTCCGGTGTGTTTATCTCCTTTACCCTGAACCTGCCTGCAGGCGCTACCATTGTGATGGTCAACGTCTTTCTTCTGTGCGGCTCCTTTCTTTTCAGGCATTTTTTCGGCAGTCATGCTGCAGAATAGTACAGCTGCTCAATAGACCATGGAACATTCCGGCAGATTTTCTGCCTTCTCATTCAGGGACTTCAGACTCTTCTGGTTCGGACAGATAATATCCCTGTCCGGCAGCTGGATGCAGACGGTTGCACAGGGCTGGCTGGTGTACAGCCTCACAAAATCACCACTTCATCTCGGCATGGTCGCTGCGGCAAATGCCCTGCCGATACTGCTTTTCTCGCTTTTTGGAGGTCTGATTGCAGACCGCTACCCAAAGCGTAATCTGCTTCTTCTCACGCAGGCGCTTTCGATCATACCTGCAGTAATTCTCGGCTATCTCGTGAGCCACAATATAGCGACTGTCTGGCATGTTGCAGCATTGGCTGCATTTCTGGGAACGATCAATGCACTTGATATTCCGGTGCGCCAGTCTTTTCTTGCAGAGATGGTCGGAAAAGGCCATATTGCAAATGCCATTGCCCTTAACTCGGCGGCCTTTAACGGAGCGCGCATAATCGGCCCGGTGATCGCCGGTATTGCGATAGCCTACCTGGGCATTCCGGCATGTTTTTATCTGAATGCCCTGAGCTTTGTTGCCGTCATCATCGCATTGTACCGTATCGAGGCCAGGGGCGAGATCAGAGGAAGATCAGAGGGGATGCTCAGGGACTTTAAGAGAGGGGTTGTCTTTATCGGAGGAAACAAAGAGATGAAGCACGTCTTTCTGCTGATCGCTGTTTTCAGCGTAATAGGCCTGCCCTATATCAGCCTTCTTCCGATCTTTGCTGGCGAGGTATTCCATGCAGGCCCAAAGGGGCTTGGATTTCTGGTCGGCGCATCCGGCATCGGGGCCTTCACGGCAGCCCTTCTTATTGCCGCGCGCAGGGATATAAGGGACAAGCCGCGCTTTATGTCTTTTGCTGCGCTTACGTTTTCCGCAGCGCTTTTTCTCTTTTCTCTGTCCAGCACATTCTGGCTGTCGCTGCTGATTATTATGGCTGCAGGCTGGGGTATGGTGAGCTATCTGGCTGTTGCCAACAGCGTTATTCAGATAACGGTTCCTGATGAACTCAGGGGGCGGGTCATGTCCATCTATTCGCTCGTATTTTTGGGCACCGTCCCTATTGGCAATGCGATCATGGGAGTCGCTGCCGACTATTTCGGTACGCCGCATGCAGTTTCTGTATCAGGTCTTATCTGTCTGTTCGCTGCGTCCTTTTTTGCGAAACGATATCTGAAGCAGCGCATTACGATATAATACCGGTATGAAAATTCTTGCCATTGAAACATCGACCATGCTCGGCGGCGTTGCCATAGCTGATGAAAAGGGCCTTATTGCAGAGACGAGGCTGAATGTTAAGTCCACACACTCTGAGCGGCTGATGGCGACCATTGATGAGCAGCTGAGACAATCTGAGCTGGCGCTTTGCGATATTGATGTCTTTGCGGTCGCCTCTGGTCCTGGTTCATTCACCGGCCTGAGGATAGGTCTCAGCACGGCCAAGGGACTCTGCTATGCAACGGGCAGACCACTGGTATTGGTTCCAACGCTCGATGCCTATGCACGCAGTTTCCCCTTCTCCAGGCATCCTGTCTGCGTTATGCTTGATGCGCGCAGGGGCGAGGTATATGCTGCGGTTTACCAGTGGAGCGGCGGTTTCGTAAAACTCCTTGATGAGGTCTCTGCGGCCCCGGAAGACCTGTTCAGAGATGTTGACAGCCCGGTTATTCTTGCGGGCGAGGGGGCACTGGTCTATCGTGACAGACTTCTTGCATTACTCGGAGACAGGGCACTGTTTGCTCCTCTCATACATATGGTGCCGTCTCCGGCCAATGTTGCATTGCTCGGCCTTGAAAAGGCAGTTCAGGGCGCATTCACTGATGCATCGGCTGCTGAGCCTTTTTATATCAGGAAGTCAGAGGCTGAGGTAAAATGGCTACAAAAACGCTGATGGATGTCCTGATCCGTGACCTCAGACCTGAGGATGTTCCGGAAGTGCTTGCAATAGAAAGGAGTTCTTTCAGCACACCCTGGTCAGAGATCCTTTTCATGAATGAAATTTTCAAGCCCAGGTCTCTGCCAAAGGCGGCTGCAATCGGAGATATGATCGTTGGCTACATCTGCGCTAACTATCTTCTTGAGGAGGGACATATCCTGAATGTTACCGTTCATCCCGACTTTCGCAAGCAGGGCATTGCATCCCGGCTGGTCCATTCTATGCTCGATCTGCTTTGGGAAGAGGGCTGCCGCGCGATCTTTCTCGAAGTGAGACAATCTAACACGGCTGCGCTCCGGATGTATGAGAAAGCGGGATTCGGCAGGATCTCGACGAGAAAAGCCTATTATACGCTGCCGGTTGAGGATGCGGTGATCATGTCGCTGCGGACAGAAGAACCCTGAGTATTCTATCAGGATGTCAGGGTATTTCTTTTTGCCTTTTTCTTCGATGAGCTGTCAATATCGAGGATGGTAATATCCTCGGTATACGACTTGGTTCTATAGCTCGTTACATGACCTAATTTTGTGACAATATCATTGAGCCGGAAGCAGCTCTCCTCAAGGGCTCCCAGATATTTCGTAGAATCCGTCAAAGTGCCGAGCTCATCGGCAAGCAGTGATACGGCACCCACAATAACCTGGAGCGGCTGCCTGAGTTCGTGAGCTGCTCCGCTTGCAAGTTTCACTACGGCATCAAGTTTTTCTGCGGTCACATCCTTGAATACGAGAACTTCCCATATATCGTTTTTGTCACTGAACTCAATAAAGGTAGAGTGAGTTGATATGGTTCTGCCTGCGATCTCAATTTCTTTGGGTTCTTCAAGAAAGCGCTTCACCTTGTTGTATGCAGGACAATCAACGCAGGGTGTGTGAGAACACGTTTTCCGGCCGCAGGCGAAGATCCAGCACCTGCAGAATCCTGAACCATTGAGGGGGCAGGCCTCTTCTGAACTGCAGCGGTTAATCTCCCAGCAGAAGGGACCCCTATAGGACTTATCCACACGGAATACCGCCTGTCTCAGGTGATGGTTTAAGGAAAGCGACAATACATTTTTGCCTTTCAGGTCGTCGTTGACGTCGAGCATACAGGAAAGTGCCTTATTGTAGAGGGTTACCGTGCCTGAGTTGTCCAGGAAGATAATTCCCTCCCGGATGTTGTTCAGCACGGCCTCAAGTTTCCGCGTCTTTTCGATGAGGCGTTTGTCATTTTCGATGCGGCTGGTGACATCCTCAAAGAGTTCAACTGCGCCGATCACATCGCCTTTTTCGTCAAGAAGCGGCGAAGTGGATATTTCGACCGGTATGGTATGGCCGTCCTTATGGCGCAGATAGACGATTTCGGGTCCGAAAGACGATCGGCTTACGATCGTGCCTGAAAGCGGACACCTGCCCATGCAGAGATTATTGCCCGTCTGGTCACAATGGTTCAGCAAGTTGTCATGACAGAATTTACCGATAACATCCTCGCTCGTAAAGCCGGTTATTGCCTCTGCCTTCTTATTCCAGATCGCGATTCTTCTGTCCTTGTCCGTGACATAGATACCCTCATTTGCCGAGTTGATGATCTTGAGGAGATAGTTTTTTTGCTGAAAGGTCCTATGCATTGTATGGGTGATCTCCCCAGATGCCGTTGATTTTTGCCTTGCATTGCGGACATTGTTCTGCCGTAAGATGGTTTTCGAGTATCCGGTATCCAACGCGCTTTATGAGCAGGCTTCTGCATGAGGGGCAGTAGGTGTTCTCCCCCCCCTCACCAGGCACATTTCCCTCATAAACGTATTTCAGGCCTGCCCTGAATCCGATATCCCTTGCCTTGCGAAGAGTATCAACAGGCGTCCGGGGCTTATCCATCAGCTTATAGGTAGGATGGAACTGGCTTACATGCCAGGGTATGACCGGATCGACCGATGCGATGAACTCTGCAATGGCTGTGAGATCGGCATCAGAGTCATTGAGTTCAGGGATGATGAGAGTCGTCACCTCAATCCAGACCCCCAGTTCTTTCATGAGTCTGATGGTCTCCTGTACAGGCTGGAGTCTTGCCCCGCAGATAGTGCGGTAAAAGGTATCGCTGCCTTTCAGGTCAATGTTATTGGCGTCAAGAAATGGTGCTATCAGCCTTGTTGCTTCGGAGCCGGTATATCCGTTGGATACAAAGACATTTCTGATGCCTTTTGTCCTGGCAAATTGCGCGCAGTCATAGGCGAACTCAAAGAAGATCGTCGGCTCGGTGTAGGTGTAGGAGATGCTTTTGCAGCCCTCTGAGACAGCTGCATTTACGATATCTTCAGGGGTCACATCCCGCCCCGGTATGGCGAACTTCTCTTCAGGGCGAAATTGGGATATTTCGTAATTCTGGCAGTGCTGGCATCTGAAATTACAGCCGACCGTGGCGATGGAAAGAGATGTCGTACCGGGGAGAAAATGGAAAAGCGGTTTTTTTTCAATAGGGTCAATGTTCATTGAGATGACTTTGCCGTACACAAGACTGTAGAGCGTTCCCTGTCGATTTTCCCGGACCGCGCACAACCCCCTCTTGTCATTATGGATGAGGCAGTTATGACTGCAGAGATGACAGGCTACATCATCCCCGTCCCGTTTTTCATACATCATGGCTTCTTTCATGACTTCATTATATCAGGTATCAGCAAGATGTAACCCCTTTTTATTAAACAATATTGATCTCTAATTGACTTAGAAACGTCCTTCTTTTTAGTATACTAATGTATGAAATTAAGTAACAGGAGGTAACAATGCCTATTTATGAATATGACTGTTTGGACTGCAGAGAGAGATTTTCTTTTCTGCAGAGTATAACATCTGGAAAGAATGAGACAAAATGTCCGAAATGCGGATCTGCTAACGTGAAGAAGTTGATGTCGTCATTTTGTTGTTCGTCAGGATCGGGCAACGGCCTTTCCTCCTCTATGCCTTCAGGCGGATTTAGCGGCGGAGGTTGAGGTGTTTCTTCCTGCTGAGCCGTTGGTTCAGCCCTGTTCCGGATAGTCACGAACTGATAAAAAGTCTTGACAATTTCAGCACTTAGCACTAAAATTTGTCAAAATACTTTAAATTGAGGTGAAGAATGGCTCGCAAGCTATTACTCGCGGATGACAGTATAACCATACAGAAGGTTGTGGAGCTCGTCCTCGCTGAGGAAGATTTTGAGATAAAGTCCGTGAGTAATGGTGAGGACGCGCTGAATCTGATCGAAGGCTTCAAACCGGACATTGTACTTGCTGATATAGAGATGCCCAAAGTGAACGGGTATCAACTTTGCGACAAGATTAAAAAGAATCCTGCTACCGCTCATATCCCTGTCATTCTCCTTGCCGGAGCGTTTGAACCGATTGACGAAGAGCTCGCATCCCAGATCAAAGCTGACGATTCTGTGATTAAGCCCTTTGAATCACAGGAGCTGATCAGCAAGATCAATTCAGTTCTGACCATGGGGTCTGCCGGTGAAGAAGAGTTTCTTGCTGCTGAAGAGAGCGATGCAGTAACAGGTGAAGATGTCTTTGTTCTTGCGGAAGATGCCGAAGAGGTGGTAGCGGTTGCCGAAGCTGAAGATGATCTATGGTCTATGGAAGAGGTTCCGGAAATCACTGAAGCGCTCAGTGCAGAGTCAGAAGAAGAGACCTTTGAAATTGCGGAGGAGGCTGTGTTTCCCGAAATTGAAGAAGCTCCTGCCCGGCCTGCGTCTGTTGCAGCGGCTATCGAGGTGCCTGAGCCTCGGGTCGTCAGGGAAGTCGTGATGCCGGAAGTGGTTCTGCCCTCAAAAGAGGAGATGCTGGCTGTCTTTGAAAAGACGGTGAATTCGAGCGTAACCGCTTTCCTGTCAAACCTTGATATCAAGGGAGTAATCCTGGAATCGCTTACACCGGCCATGAAAGAATCGGTTGAAAAGGTCCTCTGGGAGATAGCTCCGGAGCTTGCCGAGAAGCTGCTTAAAGAAGTTCTCCAGGGCTCAATTGCCTCTCTTACCGGTCAGGTGGAAAAGGTTATCTGGGAGACTGTTCCTGATCTGGCAACTACCATGATCTCGAAGGAGATCGAGAAGATTAAGTCTGAATTTTAGGTTTCATAATTTATACAGAAAGGGCGGGGAAGCGGCAAAACCGAATCCCCGTTTTTCTTTGGCATGGCAGAATTAGATAAGAGTTATAACCCCGAAATAACAGAAAAGAAATGGTATGAGTTCTGGACAGGCAGGAACCTGTTCACTGCTGACCCGAACGCGCCCGGTGAGCCCTTTACGATCGTTATCCCGCCCCCCAATGTTACGGGGACGCTTCATATGGGTCACGCGCTGAATGCGACCCTGCAGGATATTCTGATCCGCTGGAAACGGATGAGCGGGTACAATGTCCTTTGGGTGCCGGGTATGGACCATGCCGGGATAGCTACGCAGAACGTCGTCGAGCGCCAAATGGCATCGGAGAAGATCGACCGCCATCAGCTGGGCAGGGATGTATTCATCGAGCGGGTCTGGACATGGAAGGGTGAATACGGCGGCAGGATTATTAATCAGCTTAAGCGGCTCGGTTCTTCCTGTGACTGGTCACGCGAGCGCTTCACTCTTGATACAGGCCTTTCAAAGGCTGTTGTCGAAGTCTTTGTTACCCTTTATGAGCAGGGGCTTATCTACCGTGACAACCGGCTGATTAACTGGTGTCCCAGGTGTCATACCGCGCTTTCCGATATTGAGGTGGAGCACGAGGATGTTGACGGCAAACTGACTCATATCAAGTATCCCTTTACTGACAAAAGCGGCCATGTAATTGTTGCTACCACACGACCTGAGACCATGTTGGGCGACACGGCAGTTGCGGTGAATCCGGAAGATGAGCGATACCAGCATCTGATCGGCAGGACCATTGACCTTCCGCTTACGGACAGGAAGATACCAATTATTGCTGATGCTTCAGTCGACCCGGCTTTCGGAACCGGTGCCGTGAAGGTGACGCCTTCTCATGATTTTAATGACGAGGCCACGGCAAAGAGGCAGTCGCCAGTGCTCCCCTTTATCACGGTCATTGCGCTTAATGGGACCATGACCGCAGAAGCGGGGAAGAAGTATGCGGGAATGGACCGGTATGCCTGCAGGAAGGCGGTCATTAAAGATCTTCTTGAAATGGATCTGATCGAAAAGCAGGACCCATACACGCATGCCATCAGTCAGTGCTATCGCTGCAAAACGGTCATCGAGCCGCTGCCTGCTCTTCAGTGGTATGTGAAGGTAGCCCCCCTTGCGGAAAAGGCGATGGATGCGGTTCGGACCGGCAAGACGAATTTTGTGCCCAAGTCCTGGGAGAATACCTATTTTGCCTGGATGGAGAATATCAGGGACTGGTGCATTTCTCGCCAGATCTGGTGGGGCCACAGGATCCCTGCCTGGCACTGCGATTGCGGTGAAGTGATGGTCAGCCGCAGAGAGCCTGAACAATGCGGTAAATGCGGCAATATCCGGCTCAAACAGGATGATGATGTCCTTGATACCTGGTTTTCTTCGGCGCTCTGGCCGTTCTCGACGCTGGGCTGGCCTGACGAAACCCCGGAACTGAAGAAATATTATCCGACGGCGGTGTTGGTTACCGGATTTGATATCATCTTCTTCTGGGTTGCTCGCATGATGATGATGGGAATTCATTTCATGAAAGAGGTGCCGTTCAGGGATGTGTACATTCATGCCCTTGTCAGAGATGCAAGCGGCCAGAAAATGTCGAAATCAAAGGGCAATGTGATCGATCCTCTGCTCATGATGGACAAATACGGCACTGATGCGTTCCGGTTCACGCTTGCGGTCTTTGCTGCCCAGGGACGTGACGTTAAGTTCTCGGAGGAACGGGTTGAGGGGTACCGCCACTTTGTGAATAAGCTCTGGAATGCTTCACGGTTCATCCTCGCAAACACTGAAGGCAGCAGGAAACCGGCAGTTGCTGATATGGCGCATCTTGATGTCGGCAGCAGATGGATCGTCTCCAGACTTTCTGCTGCAGCGGGCGACGTGCATAGGGCGCTTGAGGAATACCGCTTCAATGATGCGGCTGGCAGCATGTACTCGTTTGTCTGGCATGAACTCTGCGACTGGTACATCGAAATGGTAAAGCCGGTGCTCTACGGCGAAGACGGAGATAAAGAAGCGGTAAAAGAGTGCCTCCTGTATATCCTCGAAAGTACGATCAGGCTGCTCCATCCGTTCATGCCCTTTGTCACGGAAGAGATCTGGCAGACTATGCCTCATGAAGGAGAGAGTATCGTAACGGCCCCGTATCCCCGGGACATCCCCCGTGATATTTCTGCTGAGGAGCAGATGGAAGTTATCATGGAGACGGTCATGGCGATCAGGACTATCAGGGGTGAGCTTAACATATCTCCGTCCGTTGAACTGAGGGCGATCGTAAAGACCCATGCTGACCATACAAAAGATATTCTTGCAGATAATATGCTCTTTTTGAAGAAACTGAGCCGTGCTGATATTCAGAAGATTGGCGCTGATGTCGAAAAACCGAAGGGTTCTTCTGTAGCGGTCAGGACCCATGTCGAAGTATATGTTCCTCTTGAGGGATTGCTTGATCTTGACATCGAGATAGAACGCATCAAAAAAGAAATGGAAAAGCTGCAGGAGACGGCGGCCTTCCTTGGTAAAAAACTGAACAATGAAGACTTTGTCGGCAGGGCCCCGAAAGAGATCGTTGCAAAAGAAAGAGAAAAATACGACGATTGTATAAGAAGGATGGACCGCGTTAAGGAAAATCTGCAGAAAATGCTGGACCTTAAGGGAACAGAGGCATAATGGATTTGCCGGCAAGTGTCACCCAACTTCTGCGGCATGCGATCGAAGAGGACATCGGTCACGGTGACATAACGTCGTCTCTTATTATCCCAAAGGAAAGTGAGGCCCGGGCTCTCTTTATTGCAAAGGGAAACTTTGTGCTTGCAGGCTTTCCGTTCAGTCGGGAAGTGTTTCATATTCTTGACAAGACCGTATCGTTTAAAACATTCCACGCAGAGGGTGCAAAGGTCATCAGGGGCGATGTATTGGGCGAAGTTGCCGGAAAAACGAGGCTGCTTCTTGCGGGTGAGCGGACGAGTCTGAATATCCTTCAACATCTTTCCGGAATAGCTACCCTGACAGCCCAGTTTGTTGAGGCTGTTGCAGGAACTAAAGCGAAGATCCTTGACACCAGGAAAACGACCCCCTGCCACCGGTTCATGGAAAAGTATGCCGTCCGCATGGGCGGCGGTGTAAACCATCGGTATGGACTATTTGACGGTATATTGATCAAGGACAATCACATCGAAGCGGTCGGGGGGATAAAAGAAGCGGTCAGCCTGGCAAAGGCGGGTCATCACCTGGCAAGGATCGAGGTGGAGGTCGAGAACTTCAGAGACCTTGAGGAGGCGCTTGAGGCAAAGGCTGACATCATTATGCTTGACAATATGTCTATAGCTGACATGACCGAGGCGGTGAGGATTGTCAATGGCCGGGTTGCGCTTGAGGCCTCGGGAAATGTCACTCTCGACAATGTCCGTGAGATTGCTGAAACTGGCGTTGATATGATATCTGTCGGTGCCCTGACCCATTCCGTGACCGCTGCAGACATCAGCCTCAAGATAGTCCAGTAGTTATCCTGAGATCCCGTGATTTTTTTCTTGCATTCCTGTTTATTTTGCACTAATGTCATCTCATATGATGCCCTTATAAATATAAATACTAGGAAAGGTGGTATGTATGACGCTGAAAGAGGTTAAGGAGAGGGCCATGAATTATGATATCAAGGCTGGCAAGATGAAAAAAGACGAGCTTGTCAGGGCTATCCAGAGAGCAGAGGGCAATTTCGACTGCTTTGGGACTGCTGTATCAGGTGACTGTTCTCAGGAGGATTGTCTCTGGCGCAAGGACTGCCTGAGCTGTTGAAAGGGTACACAAGGCACTTCCCCTTTAAGCTCCTTCGCAGTTTCCTCTGTCCTTATTCGCCGTGAATCCCTTTATCTGGGCTAGCTATACCGGAGTGCAGGGATCTTTGCCGCCATCGCTTTTCAGATCTTCCGCATACTCCTGACGGAATGTCGCTTTCAATTGTACACATGATATAATAACCGAAATCAAAACGCATGAAATGGGGGGAAGATTATCTTTTTTCTCCTTTCGTTGCAATAATCGGAGGATATATGCCTGAACTGAGAAAAGATCCCATTGTAGGAAGATGGGTGATTATATCGATCGAGCGGGGGAAAAGACCGACGGATTTTCTTTCTGCATCGCAGAGAAAAAAAGGCGGCTTCTGTCCCTTTTGTCCGGGGAATGAATATACGACACCGCCGGAAATAATGGCCTTCAGGCCGCCTAATTCCGCGGCCAACAGCCCTGACTGGACACTGCGCGTTATGCCCAACAAATTTCCTGCCCTGCAGATTTACGGCGACCTGAACAAGTCAGGCGAAGGTATTTTTGACAAGATGAATGGTGTTGGCGCCCATGAGGTCATTGTTGAAACACCCGACCACAACCTTTCCCTTGCGACCATGTCGCAGAAGGCAGTTGAGGATGTACTCTGGGCAGCGTTTCTCAGACTGTCCGACCTGAAGAAGGACCAGCGCTTCAAATATGGCCTGGTCTTCAAAAACGAGGGAGAGGTTGCCGGAGCATCTCTTGAGCATACTCATACGCAGCTTATCGCGCTTCCTATCGTACCGAAACTGGTCAAGGAAGAGCTTGATGCGGCTCGTCAACACTACGAGTTCAAGGAGCGGTGCATCTTTTGCGATGTTATCAGTCAGGAACTTGCAGATGGCAAACGGGTCATCTACGAAAATGCCAAATATGTGGCGCTTGCTCCTTTTGCTCCCCGTGCACCTTTTGAGACATGGATTCTGCCGAAGCGGCATGAGTCGACATTCAGTCCGGCTGAAAAGAACTATAGCGATCTGGCTGAGATCCTCCAGCGCATTCTGCGCCAGATGGACAGGATTCTGGATGCGCCGCCCTATAATTTTGTTATCCATACCTCGCCGTTTTATGATGAGGTGAATGACTATTACCACTGGCATATAGAACTGGTGCCGAAGCTTACAAAAATTGCGGGATTTGAGTGGGGATCAGGCTTCTATATTAATCCGACACCGCCTGAGGAGTCTGCCAAGTTCATGCGCGAGGCCAGGATTTGAATATTCTGATCGCATGCAGTGAGGCAGTACCGTATGCAAAGACCGGAGGGCTCGCTGATGTGACGGGCGCTCTTGTCCGTGAGTTCCGCAGGAAAAAGCATAAGGCCTCACTGATCCTTCCCCTGTATAAGACTATCAGGGAGAAGTTCAGACTGCATAAAACAGGGAAAACGATCAGGGTTCCTATGGGCAATTTTGCCCTTGAAGGCACTATCTATATGGCAGGGAAGGGTACTGTGCCTGATGCATACTTTATCGAGTGCAATCAGCTCTTTGACAGACCCGAACTCTATGGAACTGCTTATGGCGAGTATGGGGATAATGCCGTCAGATTTATTTTCTTTTGCCGCGCGGTTCTTGAAGCCTGCATTGTGCTGGATATTCATCCTGACATTATCCACTGCAACGACTGGCAGAGCGGACTGATACCGGTATATCTCAAAAGCCTTTACGCCCATCACCGGCAGTTCAGCGCGACCGCAACGCTCTTCACGGTACATAACCTCGGGTATCAGGGCAATTATGAGCCTGCCAATGTGCCTTTTACCGGTCTGGGGTGGGACTATTTTGTGCCGGAGCGGCTTGAGTTTTTCGGTACGCTCAGCTTTATGAAAGCAGGGCTGCTGTATGCTGATCTGCTCAATACGGTAAGTGAAACCTATGGTCGGGAGATCCTTGATCCCGAACACGGATGCAGCATGGACGGACTGCTTACGAAAAGAAGAGAGGATCTGTTCGGCATCATTAACGGAATTGATACTCAGGAATGGGACCCGCAGAAGGATACATTTCTCCCCTCAACATACAGCGCAAAGGAGCTCAGGGGCAAGAGCCTCTGCAGAGAAGAACTGATCAGGCTTGCAGGGTTTGAAAACAGGAAGGCCCCTGTTGTCAGTATCGTCAGCAGGCTTTCTTCTCAGAAGGGGCTTGACATAGTCCTCGATGCTATCGATGAACTTGTCCACCTTGGTGCGAATCTCGTGGTGCTGGGCAGGGGCGAGGAACTCTACCAGTCTGCACTGAAAGGCAAGGCTGAAGAGCACCGGGGAAAGGTCTATCTGCGCATCGGCTTTGAAGAGCCGTTGGCCCATGTTATCTACGGCGGATCTGATTTTTTTCTTATGCCATCGCGGTATGAACCATGCGGCTTGGGCCAGTTG
Organism: Nitrospirota bacterium; assembly: GCA_016235245.1. Taxonomy (NCBI): domain Bacteria; kingdom Pseudomonadati; phylum Nitrospirota; species Nitrospirota bacterium. The sequence continues at coordinate 40,416 of JACRLO010000015.1, forward strand.
ATCGCCATGAAATACGGAACTGTTCCGATTGCCCGAAAGACCGGTGGCCTTGCAGATACCATTGATGACTACGATCATCTTGTTGGCAGGGGAACGGGATTTCTTTTTGAGGAATACGCATCACAAGCATTGCTTTCAGCCGCAAAAAGAGCGTTCTGCGTTTATACTGACAGAAAAAAGATGCAGGCGTTGATCTGCCAGGCGATGGAGAAGAATTTTACCTGGGAGACGGCTGCCACAGGATATCTTGACCTGTACCGTAAGGCAGGGAAAAAGCGATATACATGACACTTAGAACCAGAATCACCTTTATGCTCTCTGTTTTTCTTATTCTGATCGCAATTCTCGGGACCGGAACGATCCTGATTTTTGAGAACCTGAGCAGGCATATGGGCACGCTCAGTGTTGCGAGCGCAGAAAGCAAATTAATCAGCGATCTTGAGCGCAATATATCTGATTTTGTCGAAGATGTGAGAGATTGGGGCATTACCGGAGAGGCGCGGTTCAGGAGGCAATTCACGAACCGGCTTTCTGACGTATACAGGAATTTGGGGGTTCTCAGCGTTCAGTCCGGGCATAAGGCTGATATTGATATTCTTTCTGAAAAATTCTACGTTGTTCTTGGATATGCGAGAATTATTATGGATAAACGGGACCCTGCCGGAGATCATGAGGTTGCAGTACTAATCCGCAAAATTGAAAGCCTTACCCTCGAAATAGTCTCTGCTATCGATACGATTCAGGAATCCTCGGTAAAAGCAGTTTCGAACGTTGCCCTTTCAGGCGAGAAAACCAGGAGGAGGATGATTACCTACCATCTTTCCCTGATCGGCTTGACTTCAATAATCTCCTTTATCCTGATTATCAGTATTCGCAGGGCTATTGCGTCCCCATTTAATGAGCTGCTCAAGGCAACGGAAAAGATCAGTGCCGGTGACCTCTCTTACCGCATCCGGATGGAACGCTCTGATGAATTCGGCGTTGTCGCGGCGCGATTTGACGATATGGTGACTGACCTTGAAGCGTCGAGCAGGAAGTTGGGGCGCAAGCTCAACGAAACAGAGCTGCTTCTGGACATTGCCCGCATCGCCGGCAGTACGCTTGACAGAAAGACCGCCTTTGTTGAAATGGCCGGGATACTTGCCGGGAAGCTTAACTATGGCATCTGTTCCATTTACATGAGACACGTTGAGCGTAAGGCATTTCTGCTTGATGCGTCGAACGATCCCGCAGAGGGTGAAAAGAGATTTCGGATCTCAACAGAGAACCGCCTGTTTCAAAAGATCATATCCTCGCTTGAACCGGTCATCTTTAAAGCGGGGGACTTCAGCGTTGATGGTGAAGACCTTTTTGGGGAGAAGGGAGAAAGCGGACTTGCCATGCCTATAACGCGTGAAAACAGCTGTGTCGGCATGATTGTTATCAGGAACCGGCAGGAACATGTGTTTTCTGATGATGAGATCAGCACGCTCAGGATCGTCTCTCATACCATTGGTTCGGTTTTCCGGAATTCCGAACTGTATGATGCCGCTCGAAACCAGATTTTGAAGATGACGGTGCTTTTTGACCTGAGCCGGGCGATAACATCACTCCTTGATTCCGGTCAGCTTCTGAAGAAGATCACGGAAGAGATGTCACGCCTTGTCTCTTCACGCGGCTGTATCATTCGCCTGTTAGAGGAGAACAAATTAAAGATCAGGGCTTCCTACGGCCTTCAGAAGGAGCTTGAACCTCAGCTTGAGCTGTCCCTCGGAGAAGGCATCGCAGGATGGGTCGCACAGCACAATGAGTCGATGCTTGTTGAAGATACCAAGAATATTGCGGCGAACATGAAGACCCCCGGGATTGATATCAAGACCGTCATATGCGTTCCGTTGATCGTGGGACAGACCGTGATTGGTACGCTCAGCCTCTATGATAAGCTGGACAGCCAGGGAAAACCGATCCCTTTTGCTGCCGATGACCTGAACACGGTCGAGGGTTTTGCCTCCATCTCATCGATTGCCATAGAGAAAGCCAGGATTTATGAGACTGAAATCAGCAGGCAGAAGCAGGCACTTGATGAAAAGAAGCGCCTCAATATTCTTTTTGATAGTGTCCAGGGCGGTATCATTACCCTGGACAGAAACTTTATGATCACCTCTGCCAACAAATTCGTCGAGGAATGGATGGGACTCTCCAACCCTGACCTGATAGGAAAGGACAGTCTCGCAATTTTTCATGACAGGATCGGTATCTGCCCCCACTGCGCCGCCAAGGCGACCTTTGAGACGGGAGAGATCAATACGATAACCCAATCGCGGGGTGTCAATTATGCAGAACTGACCGCCTATCCGATCATGAACGAACAGGGAGAAATTGCTGAAGCGGTGGTCTTCATTCTGGACATTACCGAGAGGATCCTGTATCAGGAGGAGACCCTCAGCCTGTACCGCGAAGTGATCCAGACCAAGGACTATCTTGAGAGCATTATCGATAACTCTGCCGATGCCATCGTGACCAGTGACCTTGCCGGCATCGTAACGTCATGGAACCTTGGCGCCGAGAGGACCTTCGGATTTGTTGAACACGAGGTGAAGGGAAAGTTTCTTCCTTTTGTCCCTGATTTTCTGCTTGAAAAGGAAAAAGAGCATATCGACAGACTCAAGAAAGGTGAAGTGCTCAAGGATATTGAAACGCTTCGAAAAAAGATGGACGGTTCCATTATCGAGGTAAGCCTCACCCTTTCTCCGATCAAAGACGCAGCAGGCGAGGTGATCGGCATCTGCGGTATATCGAGGGATATCTCTGAAAAGAAGCGGGTTGAAAAGGAACTGATCAGGAGGAATCAGGAGATGTCACGGCTCTTCTTCATCTCTGCGGCCATGCGCAGCACGCTGGAGCTTGACAAGCTTCTCAGGATGGTACTGACTGCGGTTACCATGAGCGACGGTATGGGATTCAACCGGGCGATACTTTTTCTGGTAGATGACGAGCGGGAAGTACTCAAGGGTGTTATGGGAGTGGGCCCTGCGACGCCTGAGGAGGCCTGGAAGGTCTGGGATGATCTTTCCCTCAGGCACAAGACGCTTGACAACATCATGCAGGATATTATTTCGAACCCTGTCCATAGGGACTCTTTTTTGGAGCGTCTTACCGTAGGTATTGAGTTATCCCTCAACGAAAATACGATACTGACGAAGTCAGTAAAGGAAAAGCTGCCATTCAACGTGCTTGACGTGCGACAGGAAGCGCTTTCGGACGCCGTGCTTATTCAGCAGCTTGGTACGCAGGCATATGCCGTGGTCCCGCTCATCGCCCGTGACAAGGTCATCGGTCTGATCTGGGTGGACAATTATTTTAACCGTAAAGCGGTTACCGACGAGGACATGCAATTCCTCGCAAGTTTTTCAAACCAGATTGCGTCTGCCATTGAGAGTGCGCGCCTGTATGAGCAGATGACCATGGCTGAGCAGCAGCTCGAGAATATCTTTGAATCCATGTCTGACATGGTCTATTTTAACAGCAGCGACTATGTCGTAAAGAGGGTGAACAAGGCAGTCATAAACAGACTCGGACTTTCTTCAGAGCAGATACTCGGCAAAAAATGCTACGAACTGTTTCATGGGACAAGCGAGCCTCTGGGGAAGTGCCCCCATCACAAGACCGTCAACACCATGAAGGCCTACGTTGAAGAGCTCGATGAGCCCCATCTGGGCGGCACATTCCTCACCTCAAGTTCTCCGATATTTGATACGAGCGGAGAGTTTATCGGCTCTGTGCATGTCGTCCGTGATATTACCGAACTGAAGCAGCTGCAGGAAAAAGTGGGTATGTCCGAAAAAATGGCTGCGCTGGGCGAAGTTGCTGCCAAAGTTGCCCATGAGATCAGGAATCCGCTTGTTTCCGTCGGCGGGTTTGCAAAGCGTCTTGAGAAGAAGCTTGACGGGAATCTCAAAGAGTATGCCGGGATCATTGTAAAAGAAGTATCCCGGCTTGAAGGCATTCTCAGGGAGATCCTCGGTTTTGTAAAAGAGGTGAGGCTTGCCCGTGAGCTGGTGGGCATGAACGATATTGTTGATGATATTATTCAGCTTATGCAGTCTGATATGAGTGAGCGCGGGATCAGCCTGCAGAGGGAATACCAGGCTGTGCCTGAGATATTTATTGATCCCAACAGGATAAAAGAAGCGATTGTGAACATTATCACCAATGCAATGCAGGCCCTTCAGGGCACGGGTACGATTACGGTGAGAACCTACGTTAGAGAGGGCAGCGTAGTCCTTGAGGTTCGCGATACAGGAAAGGGTATTCCTGCGGCAGAGATTAACTCTATTTTCAACCCTTTCTTTACAACCAAATCGTCCGGCACGGGCCTCGGACTGGCGATAACACACCGGATTATACAGGAGCATGACGGACAAATTGAGGTCGAGAGCGAAGTTGATAAAGGCACAGTCTTCAGAATATCTATACCGATAAAGGAGAAACAAACATGAAAATTCTCATTGTTGATGATGACCTGAGCATCCTTAGGCTCTACCAGGAAGAGCTGGAAGAGGAGGGATATCAGATTGTTACTGCAGCAACCGGCAAGGAGGGGCTGTCAAAGTTCGAAGCCGAAGACTTTGATCTGGTGTCGCTGGACATTCATCTCCCTGATATTGACGGCATCAAGCTGCTCAGACAAATGAAAGAGAAGAAACCGAGAATGCCGATTATTATGTCGACGGCCTATGACTACCGCGATGATTTTTCGGTCTGGGCGTCAGAAGCATATCTCGTGAAGTCTGCTGACCTTAGCGAGATGAAGGCAACGATCAAGAAACTTGCAGGAAAGGAATAACGTCATTGATTTTAAGACCAACACTGCCGGCATACGGCGGATACACCATAGCGAGGGAAGAGAAGGTCATTCTGATCAAAGGAGCTGTCCCGGGTGAACTCGTTGACGTGAATATTGATGAAAGAAAACGTGACTATATGCTTGCGACGGTCACCCAGGTAATAGAACCGTCAGAGTTCAGAGTCGAGCCGAACTGCCCTGTCTTTGGTATCTGTGGCGGGTGTCATCTGCAGTTTATCGCCTATGAGAAACAGGTGGGCATGAAAGAGGAGGTCCTGGTAGATTCACTGACAAGACTTGGTGGCATCGAGGTTCAGCTTTCGCCGTCACTGACCGGTGAGCAGTGGCATTACCGCCATAGAGCCCAATTCAAAGTTTCCCGGGAGGGGACGATCGGTTTCTTCAGGGAGTCGTCGAGAGATGTGGTAGTATTTGATTCCTGTCCCCTCATGATCGGTCGCATCAACGAACTGCTTCAGCGGATCAGGGAGAATAATCTTGCTTCCGGCCTCAAAGAGATTCATCTTTCGGTAGGGGATTCTGCCGCTGTCCTGCTGAAGGGAGACCTGGCAGACGTTGAACGGACCGAAGCCTTCAGGGAAGCAGGAATTGCGAGCATCGCGGTTAACAACAGCCTTATTGAAGGCTCCGGCACGGTTGCGTTTGATTTGAACGGCTTGAACTATACGTTATCTCCGTGGACTTTTTTCCAGGCGCACTGGAGCCTTAACCTGAAAGTGGCTGAGTATATTACGGGGCTGACTGCTCCGCTGGAAGTGAAAAAAGTGCTGGACCTGTATGCCGGAGCAGGAAACTTTTCGCTGCCCCTCTCCCGGTATGCAGAAGAGGTAGTGCTGGTAGAGGAGAACCCTTTTGCGGTTGAAGACGGAACCCGGAACCTGAAACTCAATGCGCTGAAGAACTGTAAATTCGTAAAATCCTCGGCTGAAAAATACCGGATTCAGAAAAAATTTGATTTGATCATACTTGATCCTCCGCGGCCCGGCCTGACATCTGAAGTTGTAAAAAAAATACTTGAGACTCCGGCAGATACCATCGTCTATATTTCTTGCAATCCTTCAACGCTTGCAAGGGATTTGAAAAAGCTGAAAGTAGCGTATGAAATTCAGTCCGTGCAGATGATCGATTTTTTCCCGAATACCTTTCATATAGAGGCTGCAGCCTTTTTAAGGCGAAAATGAAGTAGTGCCCTGTTCATAATCGACATGCGGAAGGAGTTGCCATCAGCGTGATAAATGAACCAGCCGGTCTTGAAGAAATCCGGGAGGTGGTCCTCGCTGTTAATGATCTTGCTGCACAGGCTCACAAAGAGCTTTATGCTTTTGAGGCCAGCCGCTATCGTATAAGCGGGACGGATCTTTTTGCTTCGCTCCTTTCCGTTTTCGAAAAAGGCGCTGACCGTCTCCATATCGTAGCGGATTGGGAGAATCTCCTCAGGATTGCTCTCTGGTCACCCGGGAAGCCTCCCCTGTTCGATGTCTTAAGCCTGCTGAAAAAGTCCGGCGCTGCGGAGGCGGAACTGCAGCCCTTCGGGAAGGCGGAAATCAGCGACCTTCTCCCCTGGCTCTATTACGGCCGGAAATTTGATATTCTGCGGCGTCTCTGCCATGCAGCCAGGTCAAAGGCTGAAGCTAAGGCCAACAGAAAAGGGATGCACGTTTACTGTCATCTCGTTTCGGATGAAAGCCGGTGCATCATCGCCAGCAGTCTTTGAAGATGTTGACAAGCCCCGTGCGGGCTGCCAAAAGAGCTTGAATATCTTTTTTTCAATTGTTATGCTTAAACGGACTCAGGGGAGGATCTCTATCGGTGGCAAAAGCAAAAGTCTTACTTGTTGAAGATGATCCCATACAGGCCTCAGCCACAAAGGATATCCTCCTGAAGGTAGGATATGAGGTTCTTTGGGCCGAAGACGGGATCAATGCCATTAAGCTGGTGAAGTCGGAAAAACCTGACATCATTCTTCTGGATGTGATTCTGCCCGGTATGGACGGCTATGAGGTCTGCCGGTGGCTGAAGCTTGATGAAAGCAGTAAAGGTATACCGGTAATTATGCTTACGGTCAAGAAGGAGCTTTCTGACAAGATCTCCGGGCTGCAGATCGGCGCTGACGATTACCTTCCCAAGCCATACAACGAGCTTGAACTCAATGCCCGCATTTATGCCTCACTCAGGACAAAGGCGCTTCAGGATGAGCTGAAACTGAAGAATAAACAGCTCGAGGACCTGCTTGACCGGGTCAATTACATGGCGATCACGGACGCACTTACCGGTCTGTACAACAGACGGCGTTTTCGCGATGTGCTGGTCAGCGAATTTGAACGCGCGAAACGGTATGGCACGCCGTTTTCGCTTATCATGCTGGACATCGATCATTTCAAGAAGATCAATGACACGTTTGGCCATGATGTGGGAGACGCGGTGTTAAAAGAAGTCTCGGGCATACTGCTGAAGAGCATCAGGGACATTGATACTGCATCCCGTTATGGCGGCGAGGAGTTTATGGTCATTCTTCCGAATACGGATAAAGTTAATGCCCGGGTTGTTGCCGAACGGATGCGGCAGGAGATAGAGCGTCATGATTTTGCCGAACTGGACCGAAAGATTTCTGTAAGCATCGGTATTTCAGGAATGCCTGATGCCAAGGTCGAGCATGAAGACAGACTGATCCGCTGTGCAGACTTTGCCATGTACCGCGCAAAGCAGCTCGGCAGAAACCGAACGGTTACTGCCGAGGCTCTTGAACTTGAATACGTAAAAGAATAGCTCTTCCGGTATTGTCTTTTGTTGTTTTAACCCCGCCTGTGTTTAATACGTAAATTCAGATGCGATATACGGCTCGTCAGGGAGGAAGAGGCTTGTGAAAAAAGGAATATATATCGAAAATACGCCGCTTGAAAAGGCTCTGCAGATTTGGCAGGATACACTGTCTGACCATAGTGCAGGACCGCTGCCTGACGAAACAGTCCCTGTTCACGAAGCTCTCGGACGGCTGACTGCCGAGGCTGTTTTTGCCCTGGTTTCTTCCCCTTTTTATCATTCTTCTGCAATGGACGGATTTGCCGTAAGATTCAGCGATACGTTTGGAGCGTCCGAAACTGAACCGAAAAGCCTTTTTATACCGGACGATGCAAGGTATGTCGATACCGGAGACCCGATTCCCGAGGGTTTCAATGCTGTCATCATGATCGAAGAAGTGAACCGTATTATGAAGGACGGTCGGGATTCGATCGAGGTCATCAGTCCGACAACCCCCTGGCAGCATGTCAGGGTGATTGGCGAAGACATCGTAATTACCGAACTTATCCTCACCGACGGCCACCGGATTCGACCTATTGACATCGGCGCAATGCTGTCGGGTGGCCATACGGAGGTCAAGGTCCGAAGAAGGCCGAAGGTAGCTGTTATTCCGACAGGGTCAGAGCTTGTTGAGCCGGGTGAGCCTCTTAAAAAGGGTAATATTATTGAATTTAATTCCCGCATACTGTCATCGCTGGTCGAGGAGTGGGGAGGTAAACCGATTCGGTTCGGTCCGGTTGCTGATGATATTGACCAGATAACGGAAACGCTCAGAAAAGCCTGTGAGCTCTATGACGTTATTGTGATTAATGCCGGTTCCTCTGCTGGCTCAGAGGATTTTACCGCACGTGCCATCTCATCACTTGGCACGGTTCTTCTGCATGGTGTCAACATAAAACCGGGCAAGCCTGTTATCCTGGGCTGGGTTATGGGCAAACCCGTAATCGGCCTGCCTGGATATCCGGTTGCCGCATATCTGACATTCAATCTGTTCGGCAAAATAGTCATCCATGCCTTGCAGGGTATAGACGTACCGACAATCGAGGTGATGAAGGCAAAGCTGTCGCGGCAGGTCTCCTCTTCGCTCGGCCAGGAAGAATTCCTCAGGGTAAAGCTCGGCCGGGTAGGTGAGAACCTCATTGCAACACCGGTAAGCAGGGGTGCGGGTATTCTGATGTCTCTGGTTCGGGCTGACGGCTTTGTGAGGATTCCTGCCATGTCTGAAGGATGCGGCGCAGGGACTGAAGTAGTCGTCGAGATGCTGCGGGGAAAGGATGAGATCGACAATACCATCGTATGCATCGGCAGTCACGACAATGCCCTTGATCTGCTTTCAAATCAGCTTAGGAAGGCGTATCCCAAATTTTCACTTTCGTCCGCTCATGTGGGCTCCATGGGAGGTCTTATAGCGCTGAAGAAAGGGGAGGCCCATATTGCCGGTACGCACATGCTTGATGAGACAACGGGGCAATATAATGTTTCTTTTTTGCAGAAGTATCTGAAGGACAATAAAATGCTCCTTATCAATCTTGTGTACAGGGAGCAGGGCTTCATGGTAATAAGGGGCAATCCTAAGAATATCAGAGATTTTGGCGACCTCTTGCGGGACGATGTCTGTTTTATCAACCGGCAGGGAGGGTCCGGCACCCGACTTCTGACAGACAAGCATCTGAAAGAAAAGGGAATTTCTCCGGGGCTGATAAAGGGGTATGACCGTGAGGAATATACGCATATGGGAGTCGCATCTGCAGTCCTTACCGGCATTGCTGACACCGGCATGGGCATACTGGCTGCTGCCAATGCGCTGGGGCTGGATTTCATACCCGTTGCAAAGGAGCGATACGATCTGGCTATTCCAAAGGACTTTGTCCCGATGGAGCAGATAACTGCGATGCTCGATATTATCAGAAACGATACGGCATTCAGGGTGTCGGTCGAAAAGCTCGGGGGATATGACGTCTCGGATATGGGAACAATAATGTATGAGTCTTAGGCCGCTTGCGTTTGCCCTTGCCCTTGAGCTTCAGCGTCCCTCACCTGAAGATAAGGCTGCCGATGCCGAGCGGCTGATAGAGGCGCTTGCTAGATTGGGACTCTCCCCTGTATCTATCCCTCTTCCTGTTCTCCGAAGACTTCCTGAAAAACTAAGGGAAAACGATTTTTCCGTGACGGTAGTAATGGGACGCGACGGTTACGGGTACAGGGTAATTGATATTAACCCGGGGAAAATATACGGCATTGCGCTTGATCTTGGAACCACTACGCTGGAATGTGCACTCTTTGAGCTGGACACGCAAAAAAGGATTGATGTATCAGAAAGAGAGAACCCTCAGATAGGTTTTGGAGCAGATGTGCTGACCCGTGTTCAGATGGCAATGACAGGGAAAGGCGCAGACCTGACTGCATTATTGAGAGACGGCGTAAACAGCCTTATTCTGGACATTTGTACGAAGCAGGGCATTCAGAGAAGAGATGTTTATGCAATGACCGTTGCCGGAAACACCATTATGTCCCATTTCTTTCTCGGACTTGACGTGAGGAACATCCCCATTACGCCCAATACACCTGCCAATAGCAGCGCCATTTTTTGTTCGTCAGGTGAAATCAACATTATGATTCATCCCGATGCAATGGTCTACATCCTTCCCAATGCGGGCAGTTATGTCGGTGGTGATATCATAAGCGGCATACTATATACGGAACTCCATGAACAGGAAGACCCTGTCCTTTTTATGGACGTCGGCACAAATGTGGAGATTACGCTCGGCTGCAGAGACTGGATCATGGTCGGCGCCGGAGCGGCCGGTCCGGCGCTTGAAGGCGGGGTGGCTGATATGGGGAAGAAGGCAGAGAGTGGTACGATCAACCGTGTGGAGATAGATCGTGCTTCCCAAACACCGAAACTGTCCGTTATCGGCGGCGGAGTTCCGGAGGGCATTTGCGGATCAGGGCTTATAGACCTCGTTTCCGAACTCTACGCCTCAGGAATTATTGATCAGGCCGGCAAGTTCAACAGGGCGGGAAAAGGAGTTGTTATCAAGGACGGGGTGCCGGCCTATCGGCTGTATAAGTCGCCGGAGCGGGAGCTGACTTTTACCCAGCACGAGCTTCAGAATTTTCTTCGATCCAAAGCTGCCCTGTTCGCTTTTCTGTATGTGTTCCTCAGACTGGTCGGCATGCGGATCGGTGATATCGGGAAGATCTATATTTCCGGTGCCCTGGGATGCGGCATTAATATCGAAAGTGCGGTGAATATCGGCATGCTCCCTGATATTCAGAGGGATAACATTGCGCTTATTGGCAATTCCTCACTGAAAGGTGCTTCCATGATTCTCATTGACAGTTCGAAGATAGAAGCGATTGAACAGATCCGGTCCCTGATAACCTATCGGGAGATGAGTGAGGACCCGGACCTTCTGAATGTGTTGCAGGGTGCACTCTTTATCCCTCATACGAATCCGGAGATGCTCAGGGTATAGGATAGACTTTATTTCTGATTTCAATCTGCTGTACGTAGTGTCTGAATTCGTGCTCAAAGTGACTGCTGAAGATGCCTTTTTCCAACTGCTCTTTGATCCTTTTTATCTGCCAAAACCTTACCTCGTCGATTTCGGTTCTATTGAAACGGATTTCTTCATCGCAGCTGCAGCTGAATGTGCTTACCCGTTCAGACTCGCGATGATTCCTGAAGAGATACCGGTAGAGGAACTGTAGATCGTGCGGCACGATGCCAAGTTCTTCCCTCATTTCGCGCACTGCGGCAGCATGGATCTCCTCACCGGGATTGACATGTCCTCCGACCGACGTATCCCATCTGCCTGGAGCGATATCCTTGTTCATCGAGCGTTTTTGAAGCAGCAGGTCTCCCTGCCTGTTAAAGACCATAACATGGACTACGCGGTGAATAAGGGAGGGATCGCGATGCACTTCTGAGCGCGTTGCAAGACCAATTACCCGGTCGTTCGTATCAAGAACTTCGAAGATCTCCTCATCTGAAGTCATATCAGGCTAGTTGTTCTGTCCGATTGGCAATAAAGGTATCAATGCCGTTTTTGTATTCGGGATCTAGATAGCGGAAACGAACGCCGTAGCGCAATGTATCGGCACTATGGTCTGTCCGCATGACCTCAGCGTCCGTTACGATTTTTCCAACGCCGGGAAGGAAAAAGGAACAGGACAACAGATTGCCCTTTTCAAGCCTCTTGTCTGTCTCGATCATGATTCCCGTGGAACTGATATCATGGGAAGAGCAGAAGAATGGTTCATGGTCCAGACTGCCTTTGATCGATATGCTGATGAGAACCCGGCAGCCTTGTCTTAGCGGAATAGCCAGGAATTTAGTAACCTGTTCTGTCAGCTGGCCGGAATGAAATGGTTTTGTGATATGGGCATTTGCGCCGCAGTGCGTGGCGCGCGCTACGCAGTCAGGATTGTTGCTACAGGTCATAATGATCGATACCTGCCGGAGGTCCGGGTCTTTCCGTATCAGGGAGCAGAGTTTATCTCCGCCCATGTCAGGGAGGTCAAGAGATATGACCATGAGGTCTACCTGATGCGCCTTATGCAGCGACAGAGCCTCGTGACCTGTCGATGCGGTAAATATCTGAAAACTCACCCTGTTGAGGACAGTCTTTCCTCGTTCGTGCATTTCCTCCAGATTGTCTACGATAAGAATCTTATGTTTCATGTCGTAATTTTAGCATGAAAACGCTGCGATTTTTCCGATTACGATGCGCAAAACAGTTAAAGTGAATATAATACAATTTCCCGTAACCCACTGATAAAGCATACAATAGGGCCGAAATATTGACTCGCTATAGTATCCGTGCTAACATGTATCTATGCGTAAAATAGTAATGGTTGTCTGTTGTCTTTTTTTTGCTGTAGCAACGGTTTCCGCTGATATCTACAAATACGTAGATGAAAACGGCGTTGTCTGCTTCACGGATGCGCCGTACGGGAAAAAGCCTCAGCAGGTCAGCAGCGACAGGACAAGTGACAAAAAAGCGGCGAAGGCAGAGCAGCCGGCAGCTGCTATTGCATTCCCCAGGGATTATTCGCAGTATATCCACAAGGCTGCCTCAAAATATGCGCTTGAGCCTGAACTGATCAAGGCCGTGATAAAGACAGAGTCCAACGGCAACCATAGGGCTATTTCCCGGAAAGGTGCAAAAGGGCTTATGCAGCTCATGCCGTCGACCGCAAGAGATATGAACGTTTCCAATCCTTTTGACCCTGAGGAGAATATCGAAGGGGGAACCAGATACCTGAAATATCTCCTTGAGCGCTTCAATGGGAATATGACTCTTGCGCTTGCTGCGTATAATTCCGGTCCCGGCACGGTTGAAAAATATGGGAATGTGCCTCCAATCGATGAGACCCGTCAATATGTGAAAAGGATATTTAATCTGTACAATGGCAGAAAGAGTTATACGTTTGCCGATGCGAGCGTTGCTCCCCGCGAGAAAATAGCCCCTATTTACAAAGTGGTTCTTGAAGATGGCACGGTCCTCTTCACAAACGCTACACTCGAAAAGAATAATAAGACCAGGATGTAAATGACGCCAGATCTCTCCGCCCTTCGGGATCAGATTCTGAGGTTCAAGCAGGAAAAGCGCGCAATAATTCTGGCCCATAACTATCAGCGGGACGAGGTTCAGGAGGTCGCTGATTTTGTCGGTGACTCCCTTGAACTTTCCCGTATCGCGGCAACACAGGAATGCGAAATGATCGTATTTTGCGGCGTCCATTTCATGGCCGAGAGCGCTTCGATACTTTCGCCTGACAAGACCGTTCTCTTACCCGAGATTGATGCCGGCTGTCCTATGGCAGATATGATCAGCGTCGATGCGCCGCGGCCTGTGAGGAAGAGCTTCCCCGGTTTTGATAATCCTCCTGCGTATGTCTATCCCCCTGAGTTTACGCTGAAAGAGATGAAGAAGGCGAATCCCGGCGTTCCGGTTGTCGCTTATGTGAATACTACTGCTGAGGTCAAGGCAGAAAGCGATATCTGCTGCACGTCAGCCAATGTCGTGAAGGTCATTGACTCTCTGCCGGGTGATACCGTTATCTGTGTTCCGGACAAGAATCTTTCGATGTGGGCGGCACGGAACTCGAATAAAAAGGTCATTGCGTGGGACGGTTACTGCAATGTGCATGAGCGTGTTACGGTAAGGGATATCCAGGAGGCACGGTCACAGCACCCGCAGGCAGTTATCATGGCGCATCCTGAGTGCCCTATCGGGGTGCTTGAGATCGCCGATCATGTTACCAGCACATCGGGCATGATCAGGTTTGCTCATACCTCTTCGGCAAAAGTGTTTGTTGTGGGCACCGAGATCGGCCTCATGTTCAGGCTTAGAAAAGAAAATCCCGACAAGACCTTTTATGCACTCAGGAAGGACATGATATGTCCGAACATGAAGAAAACCACACTCCAGAGTGTTCTGCGGGCCTTCCAGAATGAAACGTATGTCGTTAAAGTGCCGGAAGAGATTCGTATCAGGGCAAAAAAGGCGCTCGACAGGATGCTCGAAGTTTCCTAGGCTGATTGAATACACGCGTATCCCCGACAAATAACCCCGAACAGATACAATGAATCCCCTTGAACAGAAGATTGCGGAACGGATAAGGAGAGAAGGGCCCATTACCTTTGAGTCTTTCATGGCTATGGCCCTCTATGACCCTGAATTCGGCTATTATGTTTCCCGGGGGCAGCGGATTGGCAGAGAAGGGGATTTCTACACCAGCTCCCATCTTCACCCCGTATTCGGTGCAATGATCGGCAAACAGATCAGGGAGATGTGGGAATGTATCGGTTCTCCCGAGGGGTTTACAATTATTGAGATGGGCGCAGGAGAAGGATATGTCTGCAAGGATATGCTCGATTATCTGGCACGTTTGGGGAGTGAGGAACAGGGAACCGGGGGCGGTTTTTTCCAAACGCTGCGGTATGTTATTGTGGAGAGAAACGAACTTCAGCGTAAACGTCAGCAGGAGCTGCTGAGTATATATAAGGAAAAGATTGCGTGGATTTCAGCTGTCAGGGAAGCGGGGACGATCAGGGGCTGCATATTTTCGAACGAGCTCCTTGACGCTTTCCCTGTTCATCTCCTGAGGATGGAGGGCCGGCTCAAAGAGGTCTATCTCAGCCATGACGGCACCAGTTTTCATGAGCAGACCGGAGAGCTCTCGACAGATGATATCGACAACTATTTCAGTGATACCGGGATCGCGATCGAGACCGGATATACCACGGAAGTGAATCTGCGCATCCGCGGCTGGCTGCAGGATATCAGCGCTGTTTTGGAAAAAGGGTTTGTCTTTACGATTGACTACGGCCATCCGGCAGAAGAATATTATAGCGATGACAGGAACAGGGGTACGCTTCTTTGCTATCACAACCATGAGGTTAGCGAAGACCCCTATATACATATCGGCGACCAGGATATGACCAGCCACGTGAACTTCTCATCAGTCAGGCGCTGGGGGGAAGAGGCAGGATTGAAGCCCCTGGGCTACTGCAGTCAGGGTGCGTTTTTTCTTGCCATGGGTATCGATCAGGAGATTGCAAAACTCGCCGAGACTTCAGCTGATTATCTTATTGAATTGAGCCGCATCAAAACACTCTTTCTTCCTCAGGGTATGGGTGAATCGCACAAGGTGCTCATACAATACAAGGGCGATGGGACTCCTGCGCTGCGGGCATTTTCTATAAGGAACCAGCTGCGGTTCCTGTAAATCGGGCGATATTTTCCATTGATCGCATCACCTTATCCGGTGAATGTGCTTCAATGGTATATATACAGTCCCTGTTTTTCAGCAGATGGAAGAACTTGCCGAAATCAAATGTCCCCTCGCCAACCGGAAGGTGCTGGTCTGATGACTTGTCATTGTCATGAAGATGAAGTTCGATGATATGCGGGTTCAATGCCGCCAACCAGTCTTCAAGCCTGACCTTTGAGAAGAGATTGCAATGGCCGGTATCGAAACAGATGCCGAAGTTCTCAGCGTTCATATGCTCCATAAGCATCTTCAGGTTTGACGGCTCGTCCTCGAAAATGTTCTCAATTGCCAGCGCAACGCCGATATCAAGGGCTCTTTTGTTGAGCGGCTGCCAGGTAAGAAGGCTCATTTCGAGCCACCAGTCCTGCTTCAGAGCATACCGCCATTTCTCATATCCTGAATGGCAGACGACCGCTTTTGGTCGCAATATCTCTGCGACATCGAGTATATGATTAAGTCTCGTCATGGTGGATTTCCTGACGAGAGAATCAACTGCGCCTGGCGAAAGGTCCATGAAAGGTGCATGAAACGACAGCGATGGGTTGTGGTCAAGAAGTTTTTTTGCCTTCCGGACATCGCCCAGGGTTATGGAATCAAGTACATCACCGGTAAAGTATAGCTCTAGATTCAGCGATTTTTCCCTGATAAGATCAAGATGCTCGGTCAGTCTGTTGAAAGGGACGTGAACGTGAGGAGAGATCACTCTTTGGACTTCTGTGCTGTCTTAGGCTCAGATTTTGACTCTTTCTTTGTCTCTGTCCCTGCAGCGTTTTCCGTTTTTTCCTTCTTTGTCTCTTTCCCTGTTGTACTGTCGGTCTTTTCTTTCTTTGTCTCTTTCTGTGCGGTGCTGTCTGCTTTTTCCTTCTTATCTGCGACTTCATTTGCGCTGCTCTTGCGGTTCTTGTCAGCATAGTCAGTCACGTACCAGCCTGAGCCTTTCAGGACAAACGAAGTGCTCGAAATCAACTTCTTCAGCCTGCCGCCGCATTTCTCACAGACAGTCAGAGGCTTTGCAGTGATTTTCTGCATGACCTCATGTTCTATTCCGCACTTCTCGCATTTGTACTCATAAATCGGCATACTCCAATACCTCCAATGCTAAGCTAACTATATAATATAACTGAATAATTGTGCTGGGGTCAACGAATCGGCACACCCTCGTTGATTGTTTGGGTATAATGAATCATGTTTGTCGTGGCACTTACGGGAAATTTCGGCATGGGGAAGAGCTCAGTGGCGTCACTGTTCAGGGAATGCGGTGCCTATACGCTTGACTGTGATGCGATTGTCGCAGACCTTCTCCAAAGAAAGGCGGTCATTGACAAGATCAGCATGCTGCTTGGCCCCGAGGTTCTGAACCTTGACCACAAGCTTAATAAGAGTGTTGTTGCTGATATTATTTTTCAGAGTAATACAGCACGAAGAAGAATCGAGGCATTGCTGCACCCGCTGGTCTTTAAGGCGATGGAAGCCTCAATAAAGAAGCTCAGGGGGGATAATTGTCTGGTGATCGTAGAAGTACCCCTGCTTTTTGAGTCCGGTTTTCAAAAACGGTTCAACAGGACCATCACTGTGTACACAAACCAGAAGACTTCCCTTGCCCGGCTTAAGGAAAAAGGCGTTTCCCGTAAGGCTGCTCTGGCAAGACTGCATGCCCAGTTGGACATACGCCAGAAGAAGCGTCTTGCTGATTATGTAATTGATAACAATGGAACGAGGCGGCAAACTTTGGTTCAGGTAAGGAAGATCTATAAGGCTCTGAGGGACGATAATACTCCGTAGTCTGCATATGTAGTTGCCTTTGCGGTACCCGCTTCTATCACCTGGTATTCCGTTTTACCTCCAGATGCCTTTTTGCCTGGTAGTCTTTTCTGATCAATGACAAATTATCTCTTTTGTGGTCATATGTATGATCTGTATCAGTATCAGCGTTATTAAAAACTGCTATACTTTGAGTATATCGCTATGTCAAAACAGGGCAAATTAATCGCTAGCTATGCATGGGGGGCAGCTGTAATCTGGTCACTTATTATGTCTGGATTACTGTACAGTGATCAAGTCAACCATAAGCGGCAGATGCAGGAACTGGCAAAAGGTGAGGCAGCGTCTGCTTTCGAGAAAGACCTTATATACAGACGATGGAATACGTCACATGGCGGAGTTTATGTGCCGGTCACGCAAAATACCCCTCCTAACCCCCACCTTGCCAACATTCCTGAGCGCGATCTCACCACCACTACGGGAAAGAAACTGACTCTTATGAACCCGGCATATATGACGAGACAGGCGCATGAAATTGCCGCAAGGGAAAACGGTGTTCTCGGCCATATTACGAGCCTTAACCCTATCCGGCCTGAAAATGAGGCTGACTCGTGGGAAAAGGCTGCTCTTCAGGATTTTGAGCGCGGGACAACAGAGCATTCCTCTGAAGAACTGATAAATGGCCGGAAATATTTACGGTATATGCGGCCGCTTAAGACAGAGAAAGCCTGTCTTAAATGCCATGCCGTTCAGGGATACAAAGAAGGGGATGTCAGGGGCGGCATCAGCATCTCATTGCCGATGGAGCCTTATCTGAAGGTCGATATGGCAGTCTTTCGTTCACGTCTTGCAACCTATGGTTTTCTCTGGCTGATCGGCCTTGTTCTGATAGGAACCGGTGCAAAACAGCTCATAGGGCAGACGACAAAAATACGTGAACAGGAAAAAGTCAAAGAAGAGGCAATCAGGAATGCGAAAGAAGAATGGGAGCGCACCTTCGATGCAATAACGGATCCGATTATGATCCTTGACACAAACTTCAAAATAATTAAGGCCAACAAGTCAACTGCAGACAGACTGGGCGTATCGGTAAAGGAGGCAGAGGGGTTGACATGCTATGAAGCTGTGCATGGCACTAAGCAGCCACCGGCATCTTGTCCCCATGTGAAATTGATATCAGATGGGAAGTTTCATGCCGAAGAGATCACCGAGTCAAGACTTGGGGGTTGCTTTCATGTTACGGTCTCCCCCATCTGCAGTAATGACGGGACGTTATACGGATCAGTCCATTCCGCGCGTGACATAACCGAACTTAAGAAGGCTGAAGAGCTTGGAAGGAAACACTCGAAAGACCTCGAAAAACTGCTTTTCATCTCCCGTGAGGTTACACTGACTTCCGATATCAGAGGATTATACCGAATATTTGTATCTGCAGCGAAAGAGCTTCTTGCCTTTGATTTTTCATCTTTAATGCTTCTTTCAGACGATAAGACCGTATTGACTGTTGCAGACTGTCTCGGATTTCCGGAAACGATAATTGGGAATTTCAGTCTGGTGGAAGGGCAAGGGCTATCCACCTATGTAGTTAGGACGAAACAGTTCGGGACAGTGCATGACTTCCAGCAGGAAACCAGATTTGAGGTGCCGTCCCTTGTCATTGAGCTGGGTATCCGGTCGGCGGTTGCAGTGCCGATGATGGTAAAGGATGATATCATAGGCGTACTTATCGGACATACAAAGAGACTCAGGGAATTCTCGCAGAGGGAAATCGACATGTTTCAACATATCGCCAATCAGGCGGCCATAGCCGTCCGAAATGTTATGACCACGCGTATGCTGATGAAGAGCGAGAAGAAGATTCAGGATATAGCATCTTCTTTGGGCGAAGGGCTCTACTCTCTGGATAATGAAGGGTATGTTACCTACATGAATCCAGAGGCAGAGAAACTGCTTGGCTGGACCATGCAGGAACTTTGCGACAGAAATATCCATGACGTTGTGCATAACTGCAGTTCGGACGGGACTCCTCTGTCGTTTAAGGAATGTCCAATACATAAAGTCATCAGCACAGGCAGGCGGTTCATATCGAGCGATGAAATCTTTATTCGGAAAGACGGAGCGTCATTCCCTGTCTCGATTATTTCAGCTCCCCTGATGGAAGAAGGAATGGTTGTTGCATCAATTACGGCCTTTCGCGATATCAGTGAGAGAAAGCAGATAGAGAAGGAGAGAGAAACGCTGATTGACGAGCTCCAAAAGGCACTTGCCGAGATCAGAACGTTGCAAGGCATTCTGCCTATATGTTCGTATTGCAAGAAGATCAGGGACGACAAGGGTGCATGGACGCAGATGGAACTCTATATCAGCAAACGCACGGATGCCCAATTCAGTCACGGTATCTGCAGCGAATGCGCAAGAAAGGAGTTCCCTCAGTTTTTTAAGGAGCCCGGGAGCCAGGATGACTCCCCTTCCGCGCAACGTGCATAATTGCATTAACGCAGCCTGAGGAAGAAGCGTTTCAATGATCCCCACCCATCAGAAAAGGCGGGTCAGTAAGGGGCAGCGTCGATCCTGATTTCGATGTCTCTTGTATTTTTGAATCGTGATACCACCGCTCGTGCTGCAGCATGCAGGACCTTTCTTTCAGCGTGTTTGAGCAGGAACGAGTGCTCGATCCCTTTTCTTGTCTTTTTCTCCGTCGGTCCGAGGATCTCAACCGGTTCTTTTGATTCTCTGATGATCTTCATGATCTTGTCTGCAAGCTCTGCATTTCCATAGACCAGGATGTTTAGCATCTTTGAATAGGGCGGAAACTGCAGCGCCGCCCTCATCGCAAGTTCTTCTGTAACGAACGCCTCATAATTATTGTCTCGCAGATGCCGGAACATCGGGTCCTGGGGAAAGCGCGTCTGGACGATGACCTCGCCTTTTGCTGACACAAGATCACGAACTGCGACTATCTCCTGATATGTCTTTTCACGTGCCCGAAAATCCGGAATATTGAGACTGTTGTCAACATTGAGAAGCGCAGCCAGAGAAAAACTATTATTGGGGTTGAGGCGTTTTGTCAGCATCTTTGTGCCTACAATGATCCGGGCATCATCAGTGGCGATGTTTTTCAAAAGACCCTCTATTTCTGTTTTTTTGCCCGCACTGTCACTGTCAAAGCGCAGGGGATCGATATTGAAAAGATCCCTGAGATCTTCTTCGATCCTCTGTGTCCCGGCCCCAAGCTGTTCAATATTGGGACTGCTGCATTTGGAGCATACATCAGGAACAGAAAGAGATTTGGCGCAGTAGTGACATGCAAGGAGGTTCCTGTCTTTATGAAGCACCAGGGGAATGCCGCAGTCAGGGCATGATGCCGTATTGTTACAGTCTGCGCAGTGAAGAAATGTTGAATGACCCCTTCTGTTGATGATGAAGAGTATCCGTCCATTCTTCTGCAGAACCCGGCGAGCCCTGTCGATTACCGTATCGGAGAGATAAGCGCGGCGTTTTTTTCCGAACCGCAGGTCGGCGAGCCTTATCGCCGGCGTCGGTGCTGTTGTCTTCAGCCTGATGAGATTATATTTGCCGGATTGAGCGTTGAACCATGAATCCATTGACGGCGACGGTGACATGAGTAGTACGGGAACCCCTTCCAGGTAACCCCTCATGACTGCGGTGTCCCGGACATTGAGCCTGATCCCTTCCTCAGACTTATGCGAAGACGAATGTTCATCGATCACCATGATAAGCGACAGTTCTTTCACGGGGGCGAAGAGTGCCATTCGGGTGCCGATAATAATGTCATGTTTCCCGGTTATAATGCTGTCGATGCTCTCTGAACGCCTGCCGGCTGCCATGTCGCTGTGAAGAATGCAGGCCCTTTCTCCGTATTCGGCCCTGATTGCCTGGTAGAACAGCTCTGCCTGGGAGATCTCCGGGAAGAGGACAATAACACTGCTGCGCGACCGGAGCATGGATGCTGCGGCAGAGTATTCATGGATAACCGTAGGGGTAAACAGGAGCGATGTCTGGTAATGCTTTTGGCCGACAGCAGCCTGAAGTTCAGACAGGTCACCCTCCGGAAGGTCGATCAACGGCGCCATTTCAGCGGAAGTCGGCTCATCGGTATTCCTGCGCTTTGTTTTTTTGAAGATTTCCCTTGGGAATGACTGTTTCAGGACTAGGCCCTCAGGAGCAAGGAAGTATTCTGACATCCATGCAATCAGTTTGAGCGCGGCAGCGCTGTAGACCGGCGTGCTGCCGTGGATCTCTGTGATATCCTTAAGACGTCCGGCAGGAGGAATGGTATTTATTCTATAAATGAGACCCTTTGCCATACTCTTCTTGAGCGGTGCGGAAACGATCATGCCCGGCTTAGCCAGAAGTTCCAGGCTTTCAGGGCAGCGGTATGTGAGAGGCCCCAGGTTAATGGGGAATATGATGTCAAAGCATGGTATGCTCACTATTCAGCCTGCATGCATGGTGCTTGCAGCGACGACTGTTATGCCTTGATAAAAGAGCAGCAATAGTCGCTGACGGTCTTCACTTTCATGGTGAATTTCGAATTTGCAGGGACCTCGAAGGATTCTCCTCCCCTGATCGTCTGCCATGAATTCTGGTTGGGTAAGAGCAGGTCAAGTTCGCCTGAAAGGATCTCCATGATCTCTCTGTCTCCCGTATTGAACTCATACTCGCCGGGCAGCATAACGCCAAGGGTCTTCTTCTCGCCATTCTGGAATATGACTGTCCTGCTCGTTACGCCGCCATTAAAATAAATGTTCGCTTTTTTTACGATTGTTACATCCTTGAATTCAGACATAGAGACACCTCACATGGATAAAATTGTATGTCAGCAGCGCAGACAGGACGTATCTTAGCAGATGCGGAATAAGTGAGTAAATCAGGGCAGATGAAAAAGAAGAAGCTCCCTATTTTGCAGGAGCTTCTTCTTTTCAATAATCAGGCTTTCTCTACGTTGACAGCCTTGAGGCCTTTCGGGCCCTTCTCGGTTTCAAAGCTCACTGAATCACCTTCGGCAAGTGACTTGAAGCCATTGCCGGCGATGGATGAGTAGTGCACAAAAACATCAGTGCCGTCTTCACTGGTGATGAAGCCGAAGCCTTTTGACTCGTTGAACCACTTCACTGTTCCCTTAGCCATGTTCATCCCTCCTTACCTATAGACTAAAGTCTCAGGAAGCGCAGCCAATAAAAAAAGCCACAAAGCTAAAAGTCTTTGTGGCTTCCGGTTCATATACAAAAACTTCTGAAACTTCAGGTGTAATAATCTCATGAGTAATAATGAAAAGTCAATTCCCTTTTTGCTCTACATCCTGAAAGTAATTAGTCGCTGCATCATGGTATAATTATTGATATTTTTTTGGGGGAGGTTGATATGGCAAAACGCGCAGGCGCATATAGAAGTGAGAAGAGAAAAAAAGAAGTGAAAAGGCAAAAGAAGCAGGAAGAGAAGAGATTGAGGCGGAGCGGCCTTCTTAAGCCATCAGGAGAGAATGAGAATCCTGAAGGGATCGATCCTGATGCTGTTCTTTCCGGTGAAGCCGGTGAAGGGCAAGAGGAGGGACATGAAGAGGAAGAGACGGAAGAAACTGAGGTAGATAAGGCGGAAGAAACAAGCGCATAGGCGGCATATATGATCATTGTCTGGCTTTTCGCCGGGTTTTTTCTGCTAGTAGTACTCTGGGGTATCTGCATTTTCAACAGGCTTGTCACCGCAAAAAATGACGTAAAAAATGCCTGGGGTCAGATAGATGTGCAGCTAAAACGCAGATATGATCTTATCCCGAATCTTGTCGCTGCTGTCAGAGGGTATCTGACGCATGAAAAACAGGTGATCGAAAATGTCGTGGCTGCACGGGTAAAGGCCTTATCAACGGCGAAGGTGAAAGACAGGGCTGCTGCCGAAAACGGTCTCTCTCTTGAATTAAAGGGCCTTTTTGCCGTTATGGAAGCCTATCCTGACTTGAAGGCCAATCAGAATGTCATGCAGCTTCAGGAAGAGCTTGTATCAACCGAAAATCGTATAGCCTTTGCCCGCCAGCTTTATAATGACCTCGTGGCTAACTACCTGACGCGGCTTGAGGTCTTCCCGGATGCCCTGATCGCTTCTGCCTTTGCATTCCTTCCCTTCGAATATTTCTCTGCAGAGCCGCGTGACAGAGAGCTGCCGAGAGTCTCTGCAGAGAAATAAAATCCAAATGGCGGGATTACCTTAGCCCATGCCGATCACTTTTATTGATATCGAACGAGAGAAAAGTTCGAAAATAGCCTTTCTTTTTATTTTCCTGATCGTTCTCTATTTTTTTGTGACCCTTTCTCTCTTTCTTGGCATATCCGTCTTCTTCTTTCCTTTGCTGCTCAGGCAAGGGCACATTTTCGGTCTTTCGCTTTTGTCGGTCAGCACACTTTTTTTCTTTTCTCTTTCTATTGCTGCATGTCATTTCTGGTTTTCCTCGACGAATGTTATCGCGACTATCATGAGAAACCTTGCTGCTTTGCCACCTGACCCCAGAGACGGCAGACATAGAAGACTGCTGAACATCATGGATGAGATACGGATCGCATCAGGCAACAGGAAAAAGATGCGCTGCCTTGTAATTCCGAGTCTTTCCCTCAACGCTCTTGCTGCGGATGACCTCAGGGGAGAGGCGGTGATAGCCATAACCGAGGGCCTGCTTTCACGCCTTTCGCGCGATCAGACTGAGGCGGTGATCGCTCACGAGGCTTACCATATACTTTCAGGCGACTGCAAAGCGGCGACACTGGCTACCAGTCTCTTTGGCATGTATGTGTCGATTCTTGAAAACATGGAGTCACTTTCCGATGACAACAGAAGAGGAGGCCTTGAGCCCTCTTTCTTTCCGCTATGGCTTCTTTTGAAATTGAGTGACCTGTTGTGCCTGTTCATCTCGCGTGAACGTGAGTACCGGGCCGACGCTGCCGCTGTACGCATGACCAGAAATCCCCTTGCCATGGCTGAAGCGCTCCATTTCCTTTCACGAAACTGGACCGGAGGAGGTATGATAAGCACCGGCCTGGAGATGCTCTGCATCGTGAATCCTGTTGACACTGCCCTGGATGAGACAGAGAGCTGGTGGGCTGACCGTATGTCTACTCATCCTCCAATCATGAAGCGCATCGATCTTCTCCTGAAGATGGCTCACACAAACTTGACCCAGTTTGAAAAAAGGCAGGATGAGAAGGTCATACCAGGAAACAATGTCGGGCAGATAGGCCCTGCGTCTTCTTTCATCTGTCCTGAATGCAGACAGGTGCTTTATGAGACAGTCTATGAGGACACGGTGGTGTTTCAGTGCAATGCATGCCGCGGCATTCTGGTTGAGAATGCCAGCATTGTGCGGATCATAGCCCGGAGGGAGCGTCCATGTACAGAACGGGTTCGTGTACTGGCTCGTGCCGTGCTTGCCGATAACCAAAGGGACGCTGCCATCCGGCGCCTCAAGAAATCAGGCAAAAGATCAATGACAGGCCACCGCTGTTTAAAATGCGGGAATGTCATGTTCAGGACTTTTTACAGCGGTGCGTATCTGATCGAGATAGACCGCTGCAATGTCTGCGGCCTTACCTGGTTTGATGTAGATGAACTTGAGATGCTCCAGTGTCTGATCGAAAACAGGATTGCGGTGCCGGTCGAGAGCAGTTCAGGTCTCCAGGGTTCATGAAGGAGATCGCGCTTTTTACGGATGGGAGCGTAGATCCCCGGCGCAGGATCGGCGTGGGAGCCTATCTGGCTGTTCCGGCTTCTTTTCTGAAGGCCACTTCCTGTCCCCTGGACAAAGCGGAGATAGCGGACCGGATAACGCTGCGAAGGTTTGAAGACACTTAGTCGACAAAACTGGAACTGCAGACTGTTTTGTGGGCAGTTCAGGAGCTGGCAGCATCACCGGGAAAGCTCCGCGTATATACCGATTCCCAGTGCGTTTCACGTCTTCTGGAGAGAAAACAGGGACTGGTATCCGGGAATTTCCTCTCCGGAAGAACAAAGCGTCCGCTCCACAACGCTTCCTTGTACCGTGAATATTACGAATTTCACGACGCCCTGGGTTTCGAAGTTGTCTGGGTGAAAGGACATGTCAGGGCACATACCTGCGACGCTGTCGGTCGTATCTTCTCCTTCGTAGACAAGAAGGCAGGGCAGGCATTAAGAACCTGGATGGATGAGTTCGAAAAAGCAGAGCCGGTGTCTGCTCATCTTGCGCAAAATGATCAATGGTGCGTCTATATTCTGAGGTGCCGGAACAATTCCCTGTATACAGGCATGACCAATAATATTGAGAGAAGGCTTAAGGCTCATGAACAGGGCAGGGGCAGTAAATATGTAAGATCGTGGAGACCTTTTGAGTTGGTTAAAACGATACCCTGCAGAAATGCAGGCGAGGCACGAAAACTCGAGTATGAACTTAAAAGGCTTTCACGAAGCGAAAAGATCGATACCCTCAATCTGTCTCCTGGGCTGATGACCTAGGAATGCTCTCTGCCGCAACCTCTTTTAGTCGCCTGTTTCAATAATCGTCGTATCGCCGATCTCCAGCAGACCTTTGGTAATGAGCGCCGCGATTTCTGGCAGCACCCTGCTTACCGCTTCCTCCGAGTCCACGATCTCGATCTTGACCGGAAGGCTGGTTGATAGCTCAAGGATCTTTGCCGTATGAAAAACCCTCTGTCCGCCGTACCCTGCAACACCGCGAAAAACGCTAACGCCGGCAACTTTGTTGAAATAGCATAGTTCCATTACGGCTTCGTATACCGGTTTCCCGTGCACCCTGTCTGTCTCATCCAGATAAATCGTGATCTTTCTGGCAGGTTTTGTTCTCATCGGTTATCTCCTATAGCAGCCGTGCTGCGCCTTCGCCAAGCTTGAGGGCGGCAAAGCCGATTATCACGCTGAGAGCGACATTCAGCGATGCGATGAGCCACTCGCCGTCCCTGAGGAGTGCTCCTGTTTCATATTCAAAGGTAGAGAAGGTGGTGTAGGCGCCAAGGAACCCTATAACAAAGAACATCCTCCACTGCGGGCTGAGCATGAGTCTTTCCGTGAAGAGTGTCATAAGAAAACCGATAAGAAGACTGCCGCTTATATTAATGACGAAGGTCCCGAGAGGAAACGTCCGGCCCCATTTCTGGCCGATCCAGAGGCCTATTGCATAGCGTGCAACAGCACCAAAAAAACCGCCTAATCCAATGATAAAAGCATTCTGCATGGCTCGGAGTTATATTACTCTATATGCGACAGAAAAAACGAAGAAACCCGCGAACAGAATCGCAGGTTTCTTCATATGGTGCCCGAAAAAAAATTGATTAGCTGGCCGGATCAGTCGCCGCTTTTTCCTGTTCTTCAGATGCCGAGATAAGCCTCTTGGCACCGATAAAACGCTTCACGTAATAGGGCGTCTCAAGGTTGTCAATAGTGACTTTCTTGCCCCTGGAGGAGGCATGGATAAAGAGGTTGTTACCAAGATAGATGCCGACATGTGACGGGAATGATGCATAGGTCCTGAAGAAAACGAGATCGCCTACCGAAAGCTCTTCCTTCTCTATCTCTGCGCCTTCCTTGAACTGCTCGCGGGCAGTTCTGGGAAGATTGACACCCATAAGGCCGTAGACCTTCTTTACATAGCTGGAGCAGTCGATGCCGAGGATCGTGTTTCCGCCGAACTTATAGGGGATGTTCAATAGTTTTTTTGCGAAGGTGACCAGTTTATCCGGAGAGGTCTTTTCAGCAAACTCCGGAGATTCCGGGACCTTCTTCAACTCATCTTCGATATTCTTTGCCATGACAACATACTTCTGGTCTACATTGACAACCTCGGGCCTTTCCTCAAGAAAAAGCTTCTGTCCAACCTTGAGCGCAGGCGCCGACATTTCGTTAATTTCCATGAGGTCATCAGAATCCATATCGAACTTCTTTGCTATCTGCCAGAGGTTGTCGCCTTTTCTGACCGTGTAGGTCTTGGGGCCGGACAATTTGACGAGAAGCTTCTGTCCGGCCTTGAGTTTTGCCGAATGCAGGGCATTCAGGCCCTTGACGTCTGATTCGGATACATGGTACTTCCTGGCGATTGACCTGATGGTGTCGCCTTTTCTTACGACATGATACTTACTGCTGTCAGCGGCTGTTTTTACAGGCTGAATGGTTTCCCTTTCTGTTTTTACATGTTTTGATGGCCTCGTCGGTGCAGCTGTCTCGGCCTTTGCGACCTTTGATGATGTTGTTGTCTTTGAAGTTGTAGTAGTAGCCTTGTCCTTTCTTGATTCTTTCTTTGCTGTTTTGGCAGACGAATTGTCCACCGGGACGATAATTTTTGTGCCGGGCTTCAGGTTTTTCGGATTTACCTTGTTCACGCTTTCGATGTCCCTGACTGTTACATGATACTTTTTGGCAATGTCCTGAAGGTTATCGCCTTTCCTGATCGTATATACCGTTTTTGCCGAGGCCCCCGTAACAAAGAGAAACAGGGTGAATATTGCCAACAGTATCGATATCTTTTTCATTATGCAGCCTCCTCCCGCGTAAGCTCCCTCAGTGTGGGGAGCTCGGTTAGGTCCTTCAGTCCGAAATACTGAAGGAATTCCTTGGTCGTGCCGTACAGCATAGGCTTGCCCGGCGCTTCCTTTTGGCCAACGATCTTGATGAGCCTTTTATCAAGCAGGCTCTTAATAACACCGTCCGAGTTTACCCCCCGGATCTGTTCAACTTCAGCTCTGATGAGAGGTTGTTTGTATGCCACGATGGCAAGGGTCTCAAGCGCCGGCATCGAAAGTTTGTTCGAAGCCGCTGTATTGGTGAACTTGCGCAGAAGCTTTGCGTAGAGCGGATTGGTCACCATCTGATATCCCTCTGCGATCTCAAGAATGATTATCCCGCGGTCACGCTCTTTATACTCGGCAATCAGTTCGTCCAGAGCGAGCTTGATATCGGGCTCAGGCATTTCCATAACGCCTTTCAGGGACGAAAGCGTTACCGGCTCTCCTGAGATAAAGAGCATTGCCTCGATTAGGGATATCTTTTCCTTATCTGCCATAACTAAGTTCGGTAATTATAGCAAATAGTGAAAAAAAATTCATTAAAACTGATACGCCGCTGACGTAACCAACTAAATATTGTAAAATAGCTCAAAACAGGTTAGTATTTTTATGGCGATTATTTTATTACTGAAAGAGGTGAATAATAATGGGAAAATGGAGATGCACTATTTGCGGTTATGTCTATGATCCGGAGTTTGGTGACAGTGATGGCGGTATTGCTCCAGGAACGAAGTTCGAGGATATTCCTGACGGATGGGTATGTCCTGTCTGTGGCGCAACAAAGGATTCGTTCGAGCAGGTATAGTCTTTATGTAAAGGTTTAATCGTAATTACGGTATGCGTGGCAATAAAAGAAAACTCTGATTCTTATGGCAGAGTTTTCTTTTATTGCTGATAGTTACATAATATTCCAGAGAATCTACTTTATGTTTAAGACGTCCTGCATATCATAAAGCCCTGCAGGTTTTCCGGCCAGCCAAAGGGCAGCCTTGAGCGCACCTCGTGCAAAGGTATCCCTGCTCGAAGCCTTGTGTGTAATCTCGATTCTTTCTCCCAGGCCGCCAAACATAACCGTATGTTCTCCGATAATATCGCCGGCCCTGACGGTCTGAATTCCTATTTCTTTCTTTGTCCTCTGGCCAATGATCCCATGTCTTGCATAGATGCCGACCTCTTCAAGGTTCCTGTTAAGAGCATCTGCGATAACCTGGGCCATCTTCAGGGCAGTGCCGCTCGGAGCGTCTTTCTTCAGTCTGTGGTGTGCTTCAACAATTTCGACGTCATAATCGTCTCCAAGCGCACTTGCCACATCCTGCAGGACCTTAAACAGAAGGTTAACCCCAAGGCTCATATTTGAAGCCATTACGCAGGGGATCTTTATGAGCAGAGGTTCAATCTGTTTTATGTCGTCTTTGGAAAGGCCGGTTGTGCCGATAACCATTGCCTTTCCTTTTTCGGCTGCGATCTTCAGGTTTGCCTTGGTCGATTCAATTGAGGTGAAATCAATAATAATGTCCGCAGCGTCCATGACCTTTTCCATGTTGTCCTGAAGTATGACGCCTGTCCCGCCGATGCCGATCAGTAAGCCGATATCCTTGCCGATGTCAATATGTCCCGACCTCTCACATGCTCCTGCCAGCTGCAGCCCGTCATATTCCCTGCAAAGTGCCGAGATCCTGCTGCCCATCTTTCCAGCTGCTCCTGCTACACCGATCTTTATCATGCTTCCTCCTGTCTGTCATCAATTTCGCTTTCGTCTTCGTCTTCGTCTTTCTTGCCTTCTACGCGATACTCTTCCGCTGCCCAGGCGCCCAGATCAATCGCCTTACAGCGTGCAGAGCAAAATGGCCTGTATGGGTTCTCCTCCCAGGTCGTTGTTTTTTTGCATATGCGACAGATGATCTGCATTTCAGGCCCGGGCTACATTTTGTATCGAGTCCTGTTCTTTTTTCAACAGGTTCTTTATCAGGATATCCGCTACAAGACCGTTGGCAAAACCGGTCAGTGTCCCTATGAGTAAGATGACAGGGCTGATAAACAGTACGGCCTCGATTCTCCGGATGAAGAGCAGATAGGCAAAAAAGAGCTGCGCAGCATTATGAAAGAGCGCCCCAATAAGGCTGAGGCCGACGGGGCCGAAGATATTTCTGCTGATGCCATAGACGGCCCCCATTGCAATTGTTCCGGCAAGACCGCCGCCAAGGCTCAAGATAAAGGCAGGCCCCAAAAAGGTGCCGGCGAAGATGGAGCCAAGCACGACCCTGATGAGTGTGATCATCATCGCAGTCCTGAACCCAAACAGTACAAGAGCGGTAAGGGTGATGATATTTGAGATCCCGAATCTGAGCCATGGCAGGGGGCTCGGCAGCATTGCTTCGAACCCGTGAAGGGCAAGTGCATAGGCTGACAGGATGGCAATGCGGTGTTTATCCTGTAATTGCATCGATATCCTTCTTCGCTCCGCTGCCGACGATGACCACGATATGATTTGGCAGGCAGACGATTGTACCGTGCGACACCCATCCCTGCCTTACACAGGTCTGATTGTCGCAGTGAGCTTCCTTCATGCGCACCCTGCTGTCCTTTATCTCGATAACGGTCCTGCCATGCGTTGCCTCTATGGCAATCTCTCTGTCAGTATCAAGGGAAAGGGTGTAAACAGGCTTGCCGCTTATTTCGACCACGACATCAGATCCGAGTGACAACGCTTCCCGTGTGTATATAAGTCCTGCAAAGGAGGCGACGAGCAGGAAAAGGAAAAGGATCCGGTCCGCTATCGTTGTGTTCCTAATGGCTGTTTTCAAGGGTGATATATTCCTTTATGGCATCGGTCATATGAATCGTTCCGTTGCTGTCGATGATCATGGCATCAACGCCCATTTCCCTGACAAGCTTCATCCCCTTTTCAGGGCCTAGGATAAAAACGGCATTATCGAATCCATCAGAAATGACGCCTTTACGGGCGATCACGCTTACGCTTCTGCTGAGTTCTGCCGGATACCCGGTCTTAGGGTCAAGAAGATGGTGATATCTCTTTCCGTCGCCGAGGAAAAATCTTTCATAATCCCCTGCGGTTGATATGGCTTGATCCTTCAACCTGATCTTTGCGATGATCTCGTCCTTTCCGCTCTCCTGTCGGGGGTTCTTTAAGCCTATGGTCCATGGACTTTTGTCCGGCTTCATGCCAAAGGTCCTGATGTCCCCGGCAATCGAAACAAGGCCAGACAGGATACCCTCCTTTTTCAGCAAATCCACTGCGAGGTCTGCTGCATATCCCTTTGCAATGCCTCCGAGGTCGAGCATCATGCCTTTACGTTTGAGGTACACGGTGGCCTCTGCTCTGTCAATAAGTATATCTTTGTAGTTCACGAGAGGTAAAGCGCGTCTGATCTCCATTTCCGTCGGTTTCTTTTTATGCAGAAAATCCCAAAGCGCAACGATCGGCCCGATTGTAGGATCGAATGCCCCACCCGACCTTTCTGCCGTATAGACCGCTTTTTCGATAATATCAAGGGTTTCCGGGGAGACTCTTACCGCACGGATACCCGCATTTCTGTTGATCTGGGAAAGCTCACTCGTATCTGAATAGAAATTGATAAGGTCGCCGAACCGGCCTATCTCTGCAAAGGTCTTTTCAACGGCTTTTTCAGCGGCTTCCCTTGAGTCAGTGACAACCGTGACGCTCACGATCGTGTCCATGAGCGGCAGGGTTTTTTTAAAGACAGATTCTTTTCCCGGGAAGCAGGATACGACAGCAGTCAGCAGGAGAAGGATGAAGAGTCGCCTGGTTTGAGATCTATTCATGAACATAATACGTTTCATTTTAGATTAAAGCCGCATGTCACGGAAAGGCCTAACAGACGCCAAGGCGTTCCCGCAAAAACCTGCCGGTATAGGACTCAGGGACCCTGCTTACTTGTTCGGGTGTTCCTGTGGCAAGAATTTCGCCCCCCTGGTCGCCTCCTTCAGGCCCGAGATCGATAATGAAGTCTGCAGACTTGATGACGTCCAGGTTGTGCTCTATCACCACAACAGTGTTGCCCCTGTCGACCAGCAGGGTAACGACGTCGAGCAGGCGCTGTATGTCTACGAAATGCAGACCCGTTGTCGGCTCGTCGAGGATATAGAGCGTATTGCCAGTTGCCCGCTTGCCGAGTTCTTTTGAGAGCCGTATCCTCTGGGATTCTCCGCCTGAAAGCGTTGTTGCGGACTGGCCCAACTGGATATAGCCAAGTCCGATCTCTTCGAGCATTTCGAGCTTCCTGCGCAGCAGCGGGATGTTTTCAAAGAAAAGCAGGGCGTCCGATACGGTCATATCAAGCAGTTCTGCAATGTTTTTGTTGCGGTACCGGATTTCGAGTGTTTCGTCGTTGTACCGTTCACCTTTGCACTTATCACACCGCACGTACACGTCAGGAAGAAAGTGCATCTCGACCTTGATCAGGCCGTTGCCCCGGCACGTTTCACATCTGCCGCCTTCGACATTGAAGCTGAAGCGGGAAGCAGAATAGCCGCGTTTTTTCGCCTCAGGCGCCAATGCAAATATATCTCTCATCAGGCCGAAGAACCCGGTATACGTTGCGGGGTTAGAACGCGGCGTCCTGCCTATCGGCGACTGATCAACGCTTATGACTTTGTCGATTTTTTCAAGGCCAATGATTTTATGATGCGCTCCTGCTGCACGTAGTCCTGACTGCCCCCTGGAAAAGACCTTTTCTGCAGCTCGCTGGAGGATATCAAATACGAGTGTGCTTTTGCCAGAGCCAGAGACGCCGGTAACGCAGGTGAAGCTCTTGAGCGGTATACGGATATCAATCTGTTTCAGATTATGCTCCGAGGCTCCCTGAATAACGATGAATTCTGTTGACGTTCTTCGTTCTTTTGGTATTTCGATCCTGCTGGCGCCGCTCAGGTATCTGCCGGTGGGCGAATCGCTGTTACGCTCAATCTCTGCAGGTGTGCCGGCTGCTACGACCCATCCGCCGTGGCTTCCTGCACCGGGGCCCATGTCCACGATATGGTCTGCCCACCGGATCGTCTCTTCATCATGTTCTACAACAATGACCGTATTGCCGGCATTCCTGACAGCGCTGAGACTTTCAAGGAGCTTTCCGCAGTCCCTCGGATGGAGTCCAATACTCGGCTCGTCCAGAACGTACAGCACGCCGGTCAGGGATGAGCCCATCTGTGTTGCCAGCCGCACTCTCTGCGATTCGCCGCCTGACAGAGTCACTGATGGCCTGTCGAGGGTGAGATACCCGATGCCGACTTTTGAGAGGAAAAAGAGACGGTCACTGATCTCCTTCAATATCCTTGAAGCAATGGTCTTTTCCCTCTCGGTGAACTTCAATTTCCCCAAAAATGTAAGGGCCTGATCTACGGACATCCTGCAGAACTCGGCAATATTAAGGCCATGGAACCTGACGCTCAGTGATTCCTTCTTCAGCCTGAGACCGTGGCATTCCCTGCAGAGCTTTTGTTCATCCAGATCGACAGCCTCCTCCAGGACATTCTCAAAGCCGAGGCCGCTGCAGGTTGGGCAGGCGCCGGCAGTGCTGTTGAATGAGAAGAAGCGGGGTACAATATCGGGATAGCTGATGCCGCATTTCGGGCAGGCGGCTGTCTTCGAAAAGAGAATGTCTTTATTACCATTAACCAGGTTCACGACCAGGGAGTCTGCGTATTTGAAGGCTGTCTCAACGGAATCGTTTAATTGACGCTCGATGCCCCTTTTGACGATCAGTCTGTCGATAACGATCTCGATCGTGTGGCGCTTCTGTTTTGCGAGGATAATGTTCTGCGTGAGGTCCTTCATCTCTCCGTCAATGCGGGCCCTTACAAACCCCTCGCTTCTCATCTCCTGAAGTTCCTTGCGGTAATTCCCTTTCCGGTCCCTGATAATCGGTGAGAGGCGCTGTATCCTTGTCCCCTCTGCCAGAGATAGCACGGCATGAATAATATTCTCTGCCTCCTGTGTTGATATCTCCACATTGCACCGGTAACAGAAGGCAGTGCCGAGTCTTGTGTAGAGCACACGGAGGTAGTCATAGATCTCGGTTATCGTGCCGAGCGTCGACCGCGGACTTCTGCTTACGGTCTTTTGGTCAATTGCAACAGACGGAGAAAGACCCTCGATGGAATCGACATCGGGCTTCTGCATCTGTTCAAGGAACTGCCGGGAATAGGGCGAGAGGCTCTCGACATATCTCCTCTGGCCTTCTGCATAAATGGTATCTATGGCGAGAGAGGATTTGCCGGATCCTGAAGGCCCGGTGATGACTGTTATGGCATCCCTCGGGATGGAGAGTTCCAGATTCTTGAGGTTGTGCTCTCTGGCGCCCTTTATCTTGATTAACGTCTGCATGGTTAAACTTTAGTATAACTGAAACACCGGTATTGTTTATAATGAGACATGAGTGCAGTTATTCAGAAAGTATCCCTTTATCTCAAAATGATCAAGTTTTCACATTCGATCTTTGCCCTCCCGTTTGCCTTTACCGCAGCGCTGATAGCAGCATCAGGAATTCCCCCGGCGGGCCGGATATTCTGGATCACGGTTGCCATGGTCGGTGCACGCTCGGGTGCCATGGGCCTAAACAGGATCATCGACCGCACGATTGACAGGGACAATCCACGAACGGCAGCACGGGAGATCCCGAAAGGAGTTATCAAGGTTACTGAGGCTGTCGGTTTTGTCGTATTGTCTTTCGGATGCATGATCGTTGCCGCCTTTATGTTGAACCCTCTCTGTCTGATGCTCTCACCCGTTGCCCTCGGCGTTCTTTTCCTTTACTCCTATACAAAGAGATTTACCTGGACAGCGCACTTTGTCCTTGGTCTGGCGATCTCGGCCGCCCCCCTTGGCGCCTGGGTGGCGGTCAGAGGAACATTTGATCCGACGGTCATCCCGCTTGCCGTTGCGGTGATTTTCTGGCTGGCGGGCTTTGATGTGCTCTATGCGCTTCAGGACCTGAAATTTGATCGGCAGTATGGCCTTTTTTCGATCCCGCAGAAATTCGGCGTCGGCAGATCGCTTATTCTGGCCCGGACATTTCATGCGGCGGCGTACGTGCTTCTTGTCCTCAATGGTTTACTCTTTGGATTGGGCGTTCTCTACTGGGCAGGCATGATCATCGTCGCCGGTCTATTTCTCTACGAACATTCACTTGTTAATAAAGATGATTTAAGCAGGCTCGACATGGCATTTTTTAATATGAACGGCTATATCAGCATGACCGTATTTCTGTTTACGCTTGCGGACTTTCTGATATGAAGAGGTTTGTCTTTGCGATTAGCGGCGCCTCTGGCTCCATCATAGGCATAAGGGTACTTCGGGAGCTTGTCAGGTCGTCAGAGATATATCTGATTATTTCCTCCGCATCTTTTTCGATGATCAGGGATGAGGCAGGTATGGATTGGCAGGCATCTACCGATGAGGCCATTGAAAAGAAGATCCGTGCATCCTTGAAGTCAAAGAAGATCCATTACTGCAACGAGCAGAATATGTCAGCACCAATATCAAGCGGTTCGTTCAGACATGACGGCATGTTCATTGTTCCCTGCTCCATGAAGACCCTGTCCGGGGTTGCTCAGGGGTATACTGAAAATCTGATACAGCGTGCTGCGGACGTTACGATAAAGGAGGAAAGGCCTCTGCTGCTTTCACCCAGGGAGATGCCGTTTAGTGCTATCCATCTCGAAAATATGCTGAAGCTTTCCCGGCTTGGGGTCAAGATCGCCCCGCCAGTCCCGGGTTTTTACCATGCACCCCGCACGATCGATGATATAATTGATTTTATGGCAGGCAAGATCCTTGATGCCATGGGTATTGACCACAACATTTATAAACGCTGGAGCTGAGCATTTTTTATAATCACTCAATCGGTCATTTGAATGGCCCGAATGGAGGGGGAAAATGAGAAAAAACGTCAGTATGTCACACACCCTGGTAATCCTTTTTTGTATTGCACTTATGATGCTATTATTATCTTCCTGCTCGCAATCCGTTCCCAAGTGCGAAGGCAGTAAAGCGGTTGATGCTGTCATTTATGCCGTCGGGCAGGACATCAGAAAGGACCTGAGCGGAGTGGCCGGAATCTCGGGTCCTGAATTGTCGGATGAGGAATGGAGGATGTTCAGGGCGGGGATGGTTATTACCGTGGATAATATGCGGGAGCAGGGATTTGATCAAGGCTCCGGTAAGAGAACGTGCGCCGGCAATGTTTCGATCCAGAACAGCGGCAAGACAGATATCATCCCCGTGACCTATGTCATTGAACTCGATTCCTCAGGAAATGTGAAGACCTCTGTCTCTGGCATTGAAGCCCGCAAAAAAGCGCCGGTCGGGCCGCTTATTCCGGATAAGCTTTAGCGCTGTGTTCCCCTGTACTGTGCTGCGGTCCTGGAGTGTATCCATTGCCGTCCTCTGGATGGTTTTTCTGCTGTCAGGATGCAATAGATCCGTATCCCAGGTCAAAATTACTGAAAGCGACATAAAAGGGGTAATGGATGCGGTCGAGAGTGCTACGGTTAACAGGGATATTGATGGTGTAATCAGACATCTCGCCCCTTTTGTTGTCATAACGCTCACGATGCAGACTCCGGAGGGTCCGGGAAGCGTTCAGTTTTCCCGCGACGATTACCGGGCAGAACTCGAAAAAACGTATGCTCAGGCCGTTCAGTATGAGTACAGACGTGAAAATACGGCAATCAGCATTCGGGATGACGGCAAGGTAGCGACCGTCGAGACGGACATACGGGAACGCATCGTTCTTCGCGACAGGGAGATGAAGACCATCACCCATGAAAAGGCTGTTCTGGAGACCATTGATGGAAAGCTGCTGGTAACCGTACTGGATGGCTTTGTCCGTCCCGACCGTTGAGGCTGCAATCACTTCGAACCATCACTGGTCATTTTTTTATATGATATATCTCATAGTCTTTTTCCTGTGGTCTGGTAAAATAGATATATGTTCAAGGAAGGATGCCCAGGAAGCGCAGAGATACGGAGCCCGTCACCGGAGGATATTATCTGCTTCTGGTGTGATGCCAGAAATGAGATATGGTCTGACGAGTCTGAGATGAAGTGCAAGAATTGCGGCAAACAGATTTCACGCGACATGAAGCCTTCCTGCATTGCATGGTGCCCTGCGGCAAAAGAATGTGTCGGAGCAGAGAAATACGAGCGGCTTATGAAGGCAATGACAAAGTAGTAAGCGCAGCAAGATAAGAAGGTGAAAAAAGCAAAGCCCCTTCAGGATCTGAAGGGGCTTTAAGTTATATTAGGCGAATATCAGGCTGCTGTTACGTTGACTGCCTTTGGGCCCTTGGGGCCGTCAGCAACCTCAAAATTGACTTCCTGTCCCTCTGCAAGGGTCTTAAAGCCGTTGGACTGGATCTCTGAAAAATGCACGAAAACATCCACTCCATCCTCACCGGTGATGAACCCGAAACCCTTGGACTCGTTGAACCACTTAACTTTTCCTTTCTGCATGCTGCTTGTTCCTCCTGAGATAATTTTTGGGCTCCGGATCGATATTCTAAGAGACGTCCGAAACCTGATGTAAATTATTGCACAGGAATTTTGGAGAAATCAAGCGTAATTACCCTAAAAGTGTTCTGCACTGTC
Source organism: Nitrospirota bacterium (assembly GCA_016235245.1). Taxonomy (NCBI): domain Bacteria; kingdom Pseudomonadati; phylum Nitrospirota; species Nitrospirota bacterium. The sequence goes on from JACRLO010000015.1 coordinate 77,791, forward strand.
AACCATGAGGCGCGAGATATTTTTTGCAAAGAGGGCAGGGTCCTTCGGCTTCAGTCCTGAAAGCAGGAGCGCCTGATCAAGGAGAAGCGACGTGTATTGGGCAAGGACAGGTGCGCTGCTGTCCTTATCGAAGATGCGGTTCATAGAGGCAAAGAGCGGGTGGGCCGGATTGATCTCGAGGACCTTCTTATGTTCAGGCACTTCCTGCCCCATCGCTTTCAGCATTTTTTCCATGCGCGGATCAAGATCGCCTTCGTCACCAACAAGGCAGCAGGGTGAATCTTTAAGTCTCCCTGAAAGGCGAACATCCTTTACATCCTCCTTTACCTGTTCCCTGATAAAGTCCATGAGCTTGCCGAACTGTTTCTTCTCCGCTTCATGATCAGCCGACTTGTCAAGGCTTATGTCGCCCTTGAGCACTGATTTGAACTTTTTGCCCCTATATTCAAAGCTGCTGAAGATGAAATCATCGATATCATCGGCCATGTAGAGCACTTCAAAGTCCTTATCGGCAAAGACCTCGAGGTACGGCGATGCCTTCATTTCCTGCAGCGAAGGGCCGGTTATGAAGTAGATATCGGTCTGGCCTTCTTTCATGGCAGAAATATATTCATCAAGAGTTCTGAATTTGCCCTCCTCTGTCTTTGAGGAGCTGAACAGGAGAAGGTCGGCAATGCTCTCTTTCTTTGCGAAGTCCAGGTGCAGGCCTTCTTTCATTACTCTGCCGAACTCATTGTAGAATTTTAGGAATTTGTCATAATCGGCCTGTTTCATTTCAGCGAGGGTATCGAGAATTTTCTTCGTGATATTGTTTTTTATGACTGTAATCTGCCGGTTGTTTTGGAGGATCTCGCGCGAAACATTGAGCGGCAGGTCTGACGAATCGACTACGCCCTTTACGAACCTCAGATAGGAAGGGATAAGCTCTTCACAGTGGTCCATGATCTGGACTTTTCTGACATACAGGGCAGGTCCTACCTTGAACTCTTTGTAGAAAATGTCGAGCGGCGCATGCGACGGCAAGTAGAGCAGACAGGTGAATTCTGATGTGCCTTCAGCCTTATAGTGGATGGTCTTGAGAGGATCAGAGAAATCATGGGACAGGTGCTTGTAAAATTCGCTATGCTCGCTGTCGGTGATTTCCGCTTTGTCCCTGAGCCAGATCGCCTTGCCTGTATTGATCTGTTCCTCTTTCTTTACTTTTACCTTCAGGGTCTTGTCGAGAGCCGATTCTTCTTCCCTCTCTACCTCAAGCATGATGGGATATTCGATATAATCGGAGTATTTCCTTACCACGTCCCTGATCTGCCATTCGTCCAGGTATGCCTTTTCGTCCTGCTTAATATGCAGGATGACGTCTGTACCGGGCGTCTCTTTTGTGAATTCCTCAACCGTGAATGTTCCGTCGGCTGTGGACTCCCACTTTATCCCGGTCATGTCCTTTGAGCCGGCCTTCCGCGAAAGCAGCGTGACGCGGTCGCAGATCATATACGCAGAGTAGAAGCCGACGCCGAACTGGCCGATCAGGTCAGGGCTGTCCTTGATCGCCTTTTCCTTCAGTGTGGCGAGAAATTCTTTTGTTCCCGAGTGGGCTATGGTCCCCAGAGCCTTGATCGCCTCGTCCCTGGTCATGCCTATGCCGTTGTCGCTGATCGTCAGGGTTGCAGCATCCTTGTCCGCAGATATCCTGATCTTCCACTGCCCTTTCTGCTCAAGAATATCAGCATTGGTAAGCGACTCATATCTTGCCTTGTCTATGGCGTCAGAGGCATTGGAGAGCAGTTCCCGGATGCTTATTTCCTTGTGGGAATACAATGAGTGGATCATAAGATCCAGCAACTGGTTGACTTCTGTCTTGAATTCGAACTTCTCGGTTGTCATCTGTCATAACCTCTTTCTTTATGTTTATTAGCACTCTTCGGCTCTGAGTGCTAACTTATTTATATTACAAAGTAATTTGTCATGTCAAGGATAATGCGATTGAAACAGTGAAAAGATTTCAGCGGATCAGGGGAAAGGCTGGAGGGGCCTGTGCGGCCCCTCCAGATGTCTCAGAATTCTACATCAAAGGTAAGATAGATGTTGTTTGCTTTCCTCAGAGTTGGATACATCTGCGTGTCCATAGGATTCATGGTATTTAAGTCGCTGATTTTTCTCGGTTCTCCAAGCCACCCGTTGCTGCCGGTATAGTTGAAATTATAGTGCTGAAATCCGAGTCTTACAAAGGCCTTGCCCAGCTTTGAGATCGGCTTGCTCTTGATCTCCTGGATCAGGTAGGCCTCATACACATCGCCCCTAGTGCCGAGTTTGCTTGCCCACATATCATCTGCCGCAGGAGCAAAGGCGATCCAGTATTTGGAGCCATGGTTGTATTCCAGTCCGATCTTGGTGCCGGTGGCTTTGACATCATACCGTGCGCCGAGATAAAACGCTGAGCCGGTATGGTTCTCTTTCGACGTTCCGTCGTTTAAAAGACCATAATCACCGGAAAACTGCATATCTGCTGCATCGAATATGGCGTTTCCGTTCATATCCATATAGCCAAAAGGCATAGAATACGTCTTGCCGCTGGGATGGGACCTGCTCATGGCTGCCGATGCGAAAAGGTTTAGGTCTCCGGGCCCAATATTATTGACCTTACCCATTACGAGGCTGCCGAACTGGTCTATATCTCCGACGTTTGCCTGCACATTTCCCCAGGCAGCTATCGGCGGGTTGCTCATCATATTAAAGGCCCTGTTCCACTGCAGCTCAACGCGGAGATTTTCCGTGTCATACGGAACAACGTTCAGGCCAATAAGGTCAGTATCTTTCAATCCGTTGTTCATCGGCCTCATGCCACTGTCGAAACCCCTGCCGTAGAAGAGCTTAGCATAGGCGCCTGGAAGGATATCAATGTCAGGTGCAACGCCGAGCGTCATGCCGTCAAAGGCGTAGTCTACAAGCAGAGCTGGGACTCCGGAATTTCCGCTGTATTCCCTGTTCTGCCTGAGATTGGAGGGAACTCCGCCGGTAGAGGGTCTTCTGCCGACAGAGAACCAGATCGGCTGGTTGGCAATGTTGCTCCAGGTTGCAAAGGCCTGATCAACCCGCAGCACACTGTCCTGGGGGATGTGACTTACGTTGCCGTCAAACACACCGGACTTCTCAGGAGAGAAGAACTGGTCAGAGACTGCGCTTGAGTCGCTTCCGCCAAAGGTCTTATACATGAGCAGTCTGGCCTTGACCGTGATATCTTCTGTAGCCCTTGCCCTGAGGTTCAGTCCGAAACGGTTTGTCATGAGCGTGTCGTTTTTCGGCTCGTAGCTGCTTACGGGCCTTGAATATGTGTACATGGCTACGCCGGGAATCGGCGAGGGCAGGGGGCCATACTGGGTCGTGGGATCATACTGCATATAATCGTGTACATCACCCTTCAAAGAGTCGAGTCTGAAGCGATAGTCGCCGCCGATCTCGAGCCAGGAAGGCTTCTTTGCCTCATCTGTCTTCTTCTCGACCTTGGTAATCCTCTGCTCTTTTACGTCGTCCTTTTTCTGGATCTCCTGCATCTGCTGTTTTACCTTGTCCAGTTCCCTGGTCAGATCCTCAATCTTTTTAATGAGGTCTGCCTGGTCAAGAGCAAAAGCAGGGTGAGGGACCAGAAGGGCCAGAGCGATCATTGCTGCAAAAAATAATCTCATGCTACACCTCCATTATATATTGCCCGATCCGTATTATCGGCCCGGGTGCCTGGTCTGTTGCCTAACAGCCGGGCTTTGTACCTTTCAGGTCGTTTGCACCGTCAATGACGTTTTTGCCGTCTTTTACGGTATATCTGATCTTTACCTCATCATCCTTAAAGAGGCGGTCATCGAGCTTTATCAGTGCCTTCTCGTTCTTAATCACAAAGTTCATCTCTTTGCCGTCCTCGGTCTTGATGAGAAGCGTTTTTGCCTCAAGGTCATAGTCCTTGATCTTGCCCTTAATGCTTAGTTTCTCCTCTGCGAACGAAAACCCTGCGAACAGGCCAATGCAGAATACCGCCATCACTGCAACCGTCAACAACTGCTTTGCTTTCATCTGTCCTCCTTTTCCCTCTATGGGGAAAGGGGAGGGCGAATCTCTCCGCCGACCCCTTTTAAAATTACGCTATTTGCGGGCCGCTGTTTTCTTCCCGGTTATTGAAGACGACTCGTTGAAGGTCCTGATACCTACCTTCATTGGATCGCCATCATAGCCGAGGGTTTTCCAGTCGAGACGTCTGCCTTCCATGTGGCAGTCTTTGCATTTTAGTGCCTGATCCTTTGGGGCTACCTCATGATTAATGCTCCCGTAGAAGGCAGTTTCAACGAATTGATGCTTGCCGCTATAGGGAAGTCCCGAGCCCTTGGCTCCGTCAATAAGACCCTTTTCCCAGTTAAAATGATCCCAAATGCCCTTATAGGTCTGCGGAATGAGAAGATAATTGAACTGACTGTCCATAGGCTGCTTTCCGGTATGAACTTTAAAGGGGTAGATCTTTGCGTTGCGGTCTGTTATGCTTCCGGTCGGTCTTGATATGTATAATATCTTTGCCGGATCTTTGATCTTGTCGCCTTTCATATACCGCTCTATCTTGCCGTCATACCAGGCATAGGTCGGGATCACATTCATTGCCCAGATAAAATTACCTTTATGTTTTGCGTAGGTCTCTTTGCCGAACTGTTCTTCCGGCTCTATGTCTTTGCCGAGGGTAGACCAATCCCAACGCATCTTGGTTGCCTGTCCCCTTGCGAAAGCCGGTATATGGCATGTCTGGCAGGCGACTGTCAGCGTATGTTGGGTGAGGATTTTTTTCGATGCCGAGTCCTTGTGCGGGTCTCTGTGGCAGTCTTCGCAGCTTACCCTGCCGTCGTTGGTGGCGAGAAAAGTCGAAGCTCCTGCAATCTTATGTTCCTTGACCGTGTGACAGCCCTGACAGGACATGTCTGTGATGCCGCCCATATGAACGTCATGGTCGCGCGTCGGTTTTGCCATGGTCGAATCCAGGTCGCCGTGTTTGACCGCATCCCCGCCTCCGCCATAGAAGTGGCAGACGCCGCAGTTATCCCGGTTTGGTGAGGCAACGCTCTGGGCTGCCTTTGTGAGTGACATTTTGCCCTGCTCCATGAGCTTGCGGTCAGGTTCTCCGGCAAGACCTTTTCGATAGTTTCCCTCCTTTGCATGGCAGATAAGGCAGTCTATCTTGGTCTTGTCCGTGAAGGAGAAGGTATTATCCACCCAGCCATAGCTCGGATGGCATTTGGCGCAAAACTCTTCGTTCGCGCACTTTTCACCGCCCTGTATGGAGATGCAGAAATTGTTGATCATGTTCAGCTTGCCGTATTCTTCCCTGCTGTTTTCCATTCCTTTGATCGTTTTAGGGAGCCCCTTCCATTTCCAGTGAGGTGTTTTCATGAAATCCTCTGCCTGTTTGGCATGGCACTGCAGGCAGGTTTTTGTTACATCCTCGCCAGATTTGAAGGGGCCCTTCAGATACTGCGCGTGGTCAACAGCATGCGAGATAGCGGAATTCATGCAGATGGTGATGATAACCGCTGATACTATGCCGAGAACTGTAGTTTTCATGCAGACCTCCTGCCCAATGGGCATTCAACGAACAATGCGTTAATAAGAAATGAATGGTTGTCTGTTTGGCAGCGGCTGAGGAGGGGAATGTTGAATGAATATTCGCAGGAACAGGATTGTCTGCTGCAACAGATATGCATTCTCCTGATGAATACTTTTTCATCAGTTGTACTCTGCCATACTGGTAATTGAGAAGTCAATAAGTTTATTAACTGTAAGATATAGCATATATGATGTTTATAATTATAGTGTGTGGCAGTTTCGTTCCTGATCTCTGACTGATAAGGCCAAACTCAGCAGACAATGCGTCCGACAACGCTGTCTATGGTAAAATCCGGTGAGAATGAAACAGAAAGAAAAGATAAGAATATGCAAAGTCAGGGGTATATTGAGGTCAGATGTCATTGATCTATCGGCCCAGCTTCTGAGCATCCGTAGTGGGATAATCTGGTCCTTTTCAGCAGAACAGAATCCTGGATCCGGCATTGAGATTGAAGATTTCGGTCAGTGTATTATTGCGCCGCTTTTTTGTGATTACCACCTGCATTTTTCCCGCGAATCAGCGGGCCAGCCAGAAGACGCAGGAAAGCAGCTCCTCAGACATGGCATAGGCAGGGCGTTTGAAGGTGGTGATAAAGCATGTCATGGGCTAGCGGTCAGAGATATGCGTAAGGGCAGACCTGAAATCAGGTCTGCAGGCTATGCCATATTTAAGAAGGGAGGATATGGCACCGCCATCGGCAGGGGTGTTGATGGTGTTGAGGAAGCCTTTATGATGATTGATGAACTCCATGACTTGTCGGTTGATTATATCAAGGTCATCCATTCCGGCCTTTACGAACCCGACTCAGGCCAGATTTCTGCAGGCGGCTTTGAGGCGGCAGAGCTGATGAGAATCGTGGATTATGCAAGGGGAAAAGGTCTTGATGTCTATTGTCATGCCAATGGTGAAAAGGCGGTGAAGGAGGCGGTTGATGCAGGCGTAGCGGCCATCGTGCACGGCCTGTATACGAGTGATGAAGCCTTTGCCGAAATGGCAGAGAAAAACGTGGCATTCATCCCGACTGTCCATGCATTTCAGTGCCTGCACGCCATCGCAAAGACCGACGCTGCAAGAAAGAACATAGACAAAACAGTCGATGCCCATCTGTCTGCTGTCAGCAGGGCATTTAACCACAGGGTTCGGCTGCTGCCCGGCAGCGACTCTGGACCAAAGTTCATACCGTATGGCAGTGCCTATATCGAGGAACTCAGGCTCTTTCTCAGAGCCGGTATCCCTTTTGAAGAGGTGATACGCTCCTCCGCAGCCTCGGTCCTGACCGAAGGTGTTCCTGCTGATTTCGTGCTGCTTGACGGCCTGTCTGTTGCGCATGTCGTTATTCGTGGCCGGTTCCTGCAGTAGCGGGCGTCCGGCACTGCCAAAATAGGCAGCATATCTGTTACGATAATAGTCAAGGAAAATTGAAACTGTCAAAAGGAGATATACCATGAAAAAGAACTTTTTCCTGCTGATCGGATTGCTTATGTTCAGCTGCACGCTGGCTTCTGCCGAGGGCTTCAAAATTGTCAGTGCAGACGAGCTCAAGAAGCTGATGGATGCAAAGAAGCAGATCGTGGTCGTAGATACCCGCACAGAGCAGGAGTTTGCACAGGGACACCTACCGAAAGCGATAAATATCCCGCCCGAGAAAGTAAATGCTATCAACACGCTGCTACCAAAGAGCAAAAATGTCCCCCTTGTGTTTTATTGCAGGGGAGCGGGCTGAGGCCTTTCCACGCAGGCTGCGGTCGCAGCCGAGAAAGCAGGATACCATAATCTGCAGGTCTTCCAGGGCGGCTATCCTGAATGGACTGCAAAGGGTTATAAGACAGTGACCAGATAATTACTGCGTGGGCCATTGTCGTCTGCAGCTGCTATTTGCTGTTAAGAAATCTGTAACGATAGAGTAGGGGAGGAGACCATGAGGCGAACAGGTATTCTGTTAATGTTTCTTTTGTTGTTCAGCGCGTCTGCGTATGCCGGTGATGGCAGAGCAGCCGGGACTGCTGACCGCGTTGAAAGGCAGACAGGAGATGTAAGAGTTGTCGTTTACATGACAACCTGGTGAACGTACTGTAGAAAGGCCCGTGAGGACCTTAAGAGATTAGGCGTAAATCTGGTTGAATACGACGTTGAAAAGGACGAAGCAAAAAAAAAGGAAATGAAGAAGCTGACGGGCGGCTCGAGTATGGTACCGGTCATCGATGTTGAGGGAATCGTCATCAGGGGATATGATGCCGATGAAATACTCTCTGCCGTTGAGAAAAAGAGGAAGGGGGCCCGTCAATAATGCGGCAGCTCTCCTCTGTCCTTGTTCTGCTTATCGGTGCCGTGATCTTTTCCCCCTCGCCGGCCTGTTCGGTCAGTAGCGGTGAAGCAGCCCCGGCATTTGAGCTTTCCGACCTTCAGGGCAGAAGGCATATGCTTTCTGATTATCAGGGAAAAGCAGTTCTGATCAACTTCTGGGCAAGCTGGTGCAAGGAATGTATTACCGAAATGCCGTCGCTGAACAGTCTCTATGAACAGTTCAGCAGACAGGGGCTTGCGGTGCTTGGCGTGACAGTCGACAGAAGCGCCGAAGAAGCCGGGGCTGCTGCAAAGAAGGCTGGTATCACCTTCCCGGTACTCCTTGATACCAAAGGTGAGGTCTTTATAAAAAAATATGCAGCGATGGGCCTGCCGACAACAATTATGATAGACAGGAAGGGCGTTGTAAGGGATATCTTTGTCGGTACACAGGATTTTCAGGATAAGGAGATAAAAGATAAGGTGGGTGCTTTGGTAAAGGAACACCATACCCGCTGAATGGTATGCCTTCTGAAGTGCCGTATCCTCACTCCGCTTCAGTGGCAAAGCAGCGGTCCTTTTCCATTTCAGAACATGGCAGCCGTTTTTTCTTCGTTACAGACCGATTGATACATATCATAATAGATGCTTTTGTCCTCTATATTCCGCCAGTCAGCCCTGGAGCGGTGGCGTGAAGCGATAATGTTGCTGTCATCCCTGAAGAATATCGTTGTAATGCTTCTGTAACGGCTCATCCTGCAGTCTATCTCAGAGAGGTATCCGATATATTCGAGATCGCTGCTGTTTTTCCTCATTCCCTTCAACTGCTGCTCTGCAGCCTGAAATACGTCAGAACCCCTGTGCGGAAACAGATAAAGCCAGGCGCTCACCGTAGCACCGTCGAGGCGGGTGACGGTCTTTTCGTTTATATGCAGATCATCCCTGAGTGCTCTCCATCCATCGGGCAGATCAGCTGAAAAGGCCGGTATAAGCGGCAGTGACAATAACAATATCAGCCACATAAGGATCATCACAGGTCTCTGTTTCATGCTTTTCTCCTTGTATTGTTATTTGTTTAGATGACAGCCTGTGCAGATACGCCCTTTGCTGAGCCGCAGTTTCTTGTACGTGTCTGCGCCGACTGCAGCAGAGCTTTTTACGATGATACCTGCCTGATGAGGATTATGACAGGTTGAACAGGTGATCCTGCCCCTGTTGAGCAGCGGAAGCAGTACGCCTTCATCTTTGGCATGCTGCTTCATGAATGCCAGCGTCTGGCGGCGCGGCTTGGCCTGAAAATGAGCATTAAAGAAACCGGCAGGCATTGGCGGATGACACCGCCAGCAGATGAATGCCACATCAGCCCTGAATATGACCTGTATGCGGGTGCTTTGTTGATCAGGGACTACGGCATGACAGACGAGGCAGACCGGTCCGTTGTTAATGGTCCGAATGGACCCGTCAGGTTCTTTCATGACATGGGGATTAAAGCTCAGATCAAGATCGAGTGTATGGCATCGTGAGCATATCTCCCTTCGGTCAGCATAAGGTGCACCGCGCAGCAGTTTGGGGTTGGAGAGCAGGTTCGTCCCGTGAGCCTCATGACAGGTAAGACACTGCATCTCACCGTCTATCAGCGGAAACCTGCTGTCTATGTCCCTGTCAGGGGTAAATTGTACCGGGTGATGGGTTTCGCCATAGTGGTGGCAATCCATGCAGACTGAGGACATGTCCAGCTCAGGTGCCACTGCTGCTGCCGCGTCATAAGCCGGCGTAGATGTCCGGTGGCACATAATGCAGTCAGTATGATACTGATCAATGGCCTCCTGAACTGCTTCACTTCCGCTTGCAGCGCAGAGAAGAAACGCTGACAGGAGAATTGGAGAAAAAGTAATGTGCCGCATCCATCCATACGCTGCTGCTTTCATTCGCTGCCTCCATGTATAAGGATTTAGGTGGAATGCGGCCCTATTGTTGCTGTTGAAGATGAAAACAGGGTGAACTCTGCATGAGGTTTATTTCATAAACGATTGCCTTAACCCAAAAAAGATCGATATAATCTTAAATTCCGGATTCACGAAGACGACTGGAGGTATGTATGGCAGAAGAGAAGAAAGAACGCTGGCTCAATTACCTTGCACTTACAACCGTTATATTTGCGGTCTGCGCAACGCTTTCTACATTCAAGGGAGGCGGCCATTCCACAAAGGCCGTGCTGAGCCAGACCATGGCGTCAGACCAGTGGGCCTATTACCAGTCAAAGAGCATTAAAGGCTATCTCTATGAACTCCAGAAGGAGGAGCTGGAACTTCAGCTGAAGGCGCAGGGCGCCAGGGTTACTCCGGTGATGAGGGATGAGTTTGCAAAGAAGATCGTCTCCTATGGAGATAAAATAAAGAAGTATGAAGGCGAGAAGGAGAAGATACAGGCCGACGCAAAGGCCTTTGAGGAAAAGAGGGACACTGCGCAGAAGCACCAGCAGGCCTTCGGAGTTGCGGTCATATTCCTTCAGATCGCGATTCTGCTGTCATCGGTTGCAGCGCTTCTGAAGAAGAAGCCGCTCTGGCTGGTGAGTCTCGGCGCCGGCGTTGCGGGCCTGGTCTATTTTGCCAATGGTTTTCTCCTGTTCATGAAGTAAGCATGATGCAGAAGGTCCATCTTACCAGAACAAAACGGCTGCTTGGCGGTCATCTCTGGGTCTTTTCGAATGAACTGCATGAGAGCCCCAAAAACTATACACCGGGTTCCCTTGTCGAAGTGTATGACATGCGCGGGGATTTCCTCGGTACCGGATATATCAACCCCAACAGTCTTATCGCCGTCAGGCTTCTTACGCGCGAAAGAAAGAACATCGACAAGGATTTTTTGAGAGTGCGGATTCAGGCTGCCATTGCCCTGAGAAAAAGACTGACAGTCGGCAGTGACGCCTGCCGGCTCGTATTCAGCGAAGGCGATTACCTGCCCGGTCTTATTGCCGATCTCTATGGAACGTGCCTTGTTCTGCAGTTTCTTACCTGCGGCATGGAAGCCATGAAAGATCTGGTAATCGAACTGTTCGATGAACTTATCAAGCCAGAAATTATTGTCCTTAGGAACGAAGGCCGGGTTCGATCTCTTGAGGGTCTGGACCGGTACAAAGAGGTTGTAAAAGGCAGTCTTGAGAGTCTTCCGGTGGTCCGTGAGGACGACATATCTTTTGAGATCGATCCCTATGAAGGCCAGAAGACCGGTTTTTTCCTTGACCAGCGGGACAACAGGGTCTCCCTGAAACGATACATCAGGGAAGGGAAGGGTCTGGACCTCTTCTGCTATAACGGCGGCTGGTCAATGCACCTCGCATCTGCCGGAGCGGAAATTACCTGTGTCGATTCCTCAGACAGGGCGATTGCCCACGCCCGGCGAAACGCTGAACTGAATAATCTCGGCAGCAGGATCGATTACGCGGTTGAAGACGTTTTTGCCTATCTTGAAAAGGAACTCGGAAAGGGAGAGAGAAGATACGATTTCATCGTCCTTGATCCTCCTGCCTTTGTAAAGAGCGCAGGCAAGCTGAAAGAAGCGGCAAAAGCCTATCGTGAGGTCAATGAGATCTGCATGAGGCTTATCAGACCTGGCGGCATGCTCGCCTCATCTTCCTGCTCGTATCATATGGGCAGAGAGCTGTTTGTCGATACGCTGAACACTGCCGCAAAGAATGCCCGCCGCAGCCTGAGGCTGATCGAACTGCGTTCTCAGGCACCTGATCATCCCGTGCTCCTTTCTATGCCGGAAACTGCATATCTCAAGTGTGCCTTTCTTCTTGTTGACTGACCGCGGCTGCGCTCCTCAGGAGATGCCGGATGCGCTCATGGGCCCGGCTGCGTATGCTATAATTCACCACATTGAGCGCCATAAGGATGGACGATGCCTAAAAAAAATATGCTCCTGATGAAAGGGAATGAAGCGTTGGCCGAGGCGGCCGTCACGGCTGGGTGCAGGTTCTATGCCGGCTACCCCATAACGCCCCAGAACGAGATCCCTGAGTATCTGTCCCGGAGAATGCCGGAAGTCGCTGGGATCTTCATCCAGGCAGAGTCGGAGATCGCTGCGATCAACATGGTATACGGAGCTGCTGCGGCCGGAGCACGTGCCATGACCTCATCGAGCGGCCCCGGTTTGAGTCTCAAGCAGGAGGCCATCTCTTTTCTTGCGGGTGCTGAGCTTCCGGCGGTAATCGTGAACATCCAGAGGGGCGGGCCGGGACTCGGAAATATTGCGGCAAGCCAGGGTGACTATTTTCAGGCAGTAAAGGGCGGCGGTCATGGTGACTACCGGTGTCTCGTCTATTCGCCGTTCAGCCTGCAGGAAATGTGGGACCTTACTCTTCGCGCCTTTGATAAGGCAGATCAGTACAGGACTCCTGTCATGATCCTCGGCGATGGCGTTGTCGGTCAGATGATGGAACCCTTTCATCCGACTGCATACAAAAAACCGAAGCTTCCGAAAAAAACCTGGATGCTTGACGGCGCAAAGGGAAGGAAACCGCGTGTTATCCGCACTCTCTACATGGGACAGGGAGAGCTTGAGCAGAGGAACATCAGTCTCCAGAAAAAATATGACCTTCTGAAGGAAAAAGAGGTCATGTTTGATGAATATGATACCAGCGATGCGAAACTCATCGTCGTTGCCTATGGCATTGCGGCACGGATAGCGCTTTCTGCAGTCAAGGAGCTTCGCAGGGAAGGAAAGAAGATAGGCCTCTTCAGACCGGTTACCCTGTTTCCATTCCCTGAAAAGCAGCTCGCCTCTCTTTCGGGAAAAGCAAAGCGGTTTATGGTTGTCGAGATGAACGCCGGCCAGATGGTTGAGGACGTAAGACTTGCCGTAAACGGAACATCAAAGGTTCTTTTTTATGGCCGGCCCGGCGGTGCGGTCTTTGACCCCGAAGAGCTGTACGACAAGTTCAGGGCCGCATTCAGAATGCAGGCAAAACAATAGTCCTTCATTAATCCATAATGTCTGCTCATATCCGTGAGATAGCAGTTGCGGGACCTCCTCAGACGAGCATGTTCCGAGCATTTTTTAACGCTTGCACGGCAGGCTGGGGCTAGGTAATATAGGTTTATGGGAGCAAAGAAAGTCCTTGTTGTAGATGATGAACCCGATATTCTGGAACTGGTATCCTATAATCTGAAGAAAGAGGGGTTTGAAGTTTCCTCTGCATCGGACGGAGAAGAAGCTCTGGCCAGCATCAAAAAAAACCATTTCGATTGCCTGATCCTCGACCTTATGCTGCCGGGGATCCAGGGCATGGAACTATGCCGTATCATCAGAAATAATCCTAAAACCAGACATATCCCGGTAATCATGTTGACGGCAAAGTCCGAAGAGGTTGACCGGATCATCGGTCTTGAGACTGGCGCCGACGACTACATGACAAAACCGTTCAGTCCCAGGGAACTCGCAGCACGCATCAGGGCTGTCCTGCGCCGGGCCGGCGAAAGGATGGCTTCGGACGGCACAATCCGTGTCGGGGAGCTCCAGATCAACCGGGAAACCTACACGGTTTTGAAAAATAATCTGCCTGTGGCGCTCAGTTCCACGGAATTCAGGCTTCTGCTCTACCTTGCTGAAAGAAGAGGCCGGATATTCAGCAGGGACCAGCTGCTCGATGCAGCCTGGAAGGACGAAGCGTTTGTGGAGCCGAGGACCGTGGACGTGCATATCAGACGCCTTCGTACGCACATCGAAGATGATCCTTCTGATCCCCGGTATATCAGGACACGAAGGGGCATAGGATATTATATGGACGCTGACCTGTGAGAAAGGGCCTGTTCAGGCGGATATTTATTCTCTATGCCGTTGTGATGATAATGGCCGTTGCCTTTGTCGAGATCTTCATCGCTTCTGCGGTAAGAGACAATTACCGGGAAACGCTCAGGGCCAGCCTCGCGGTGCAGGCAGGACTTATTGCAAAGAATATTTCCTTTGACCGGACGAACCTCGACAGCCTCTGCAGGGAACTGAAGAAGGATACCGGCGCGCGGGTCACGATCATCGGTCCTGACGGCAGGGTCATAGGAGATTCGGATACGGATTCTTCTGTCATGGACAACCATCTTGACCGCACTGAGATAGAACAGGCGCTTCTGTTTGAAACCGGCATGGCAGTCCGCCACAGCGGCACCACAGACCACGACTTCCTGTATCTGGCAAAAAAGGTGTCGCAGGGGCAGCGGCAGGGCTTCATACGCCTGGCAGTTCCTCTGGGGGCGGTGGACAATGCCGTGAACCTGCTCAGGATGAAGATCTTCCTCAGTGTTCTGGCCGTCTTCCTTGCGACCTGGATCTTTTCGGTCTGGCAGACCGACCATCTGCGCAGGCTGCTTATGCAGATTACCGATTTTTCGAAGTCGCTTTCGCGGGGCGAGATCGACAAGAGGCTCTTTCTCAAAAACGCCGGAGAGTTTAATGAGATCGCGGACAACCTTACGTCAATGTCGATAAAACTGCAGGGCACGATGGCCGAAAGCGAAGAGGAGAGAAACCGTCTGAATGTCATCCTGCGGAGCGTGCCGGACGCCCTTCTGATCATCGATGCCAAGGGGTTCATTACGCTTTCGAGCGCCTCTGCGCGTGAATTCTTTGGTGACGTTCCCATGAGCGGGCTGCCGTTTGTGGAGGTTGTGCGAAACCATGCTTTTTCTGATATCATGGACGAGGTGCGCAGGACTTTGGCGCCGGGTATGACGGTCTTCAGGATCGATGTTCCGTCTGAAAAGTATTTGAGCGTCAGGGTTTCGCCGCTCTTTTATCATGAGCATGAGCTCTCCGGTTTAGTGGCGATCTTCCATGACATCACGCAGGTCGAGAAGCTCGAACAGGTCAGAAAGGACTTTGTCGCCAACGTATCGCATGAGTTGAAGACACCGATCACGGCGATCAGGGGATTTGCCGATACGCTTCTTGAAGGCGCCCTTGATGACCGTGACAATGCAGCAAGGTTTATTCAGACCATTAAGGCCAACAGCGAGCGTATAAACAGCCTTGTTGATGACCTGATGACCATTTCCAAGATCGAACTCGGCGTGATCAGGGTCGAAAAGACACTGATCGATATTGGGGATGTCTTTGAGAATGTGATGGAGATGTTTAGTGGCAGGGCTTTGGCAAAGGGGCTGACCCTGGAGGTTGACCCAGGACCTGAACTGCTCCAGATCTCTGCGGACAGAAACCGCCTGCTCCAGATATTGACCAACCTGGTAGACAATGCGATAAAGTTTACCGAAAAGGGCGGTGTTACCTTCGGCATTGACCGTGATGACGGAAGGCCCTGTCTGTTTGTTGAAGACACCGGTATTGGCGTTCCAGAAAAATTCGTATCAAGGCTCGGCGAGCGGTTCTTTCGGGTTGACCCCGGCCGCTCACGCACGATGGGCGGCACGGGTCTCGGTCTTGCGATCGTCAAGCATCTGGTAAAAGCGCATGGCTGGTCCATGCAGGTAGAGAGCGTCCAGGGCAGGGGAACGAAGATCAGGATCTTTATCTGACCGTGATGCCTGCTGCACTGCAGCACCGGGTCTGAAGTATGGCTGCAAAAATTAATTATTCTGAGGATATGTATGAAAGATCAATTTGAAAGAACAACAATCAATGGGTTGACGTTTGATACCCGCTCTGTCCGGTCTGCGACCTGGGAAGGCATGATATGCATTCCGCCTGTCCATGAAGGCGGCATCTATTGTGCGGTCGAAAAGAGACTGACAGATGCGACCTTGAAGATGAAGGGAGGCCGGCAATGAAAAGGGCATTCTGTTTTGTCACGTTTCTTGTATTTGCAATATCCTTGTTCTGTGCGCCCCCGATTTCTGCTGAAGAGATCAGGCTTCTCCTGCTGCCCAAGCCGCAGACAGATGGCGGCAGACCTCTTATGCAGGTGCTGAAGGACCGGAGCTCTTCCCGTTCATTCAGTCAGGAAAAGCTTTCTGCACAGACGCTTTCCAATCTCCTTTGGGCTGCCTTCGGCATAAACCGCCCCGCAGGAAAACGTACTGCCCCCTCAGCAATGGACCATCAGGAAATCGACATCTATGTTGCTACGGCTGAAGGTCTCTATCTGTATGAGGCAGGGAGTCAGTCATTGAAACTGATAAAGTCAGATGATATCCGCGCCTTGACCGGCAGGCAGGATTACGTGAAGGACGCCTATGCCAGCCTTATCTATGTGGCTGACTTCTCAAGGATGGGCAATATACAGAAAGAGGAGAAGGAACTCTTCTCGGCTGCAGATACCGGTTTTATCAGCCAGAACGTCTATCTGTATTGCGCCTCCGAAAGACTGGCTACGGTTGTGCGAGGTCTGGTCGACAGGCAGACGCTGGCCAGGACGATGAATCTGCGGCCTGACCAGAAGATCATCCTGGCGCAATCAGTAGGACATGCCAGAAAGTAGAAACGCTCCCGGAGAAGATGGTGATACCTGAAGACAGATTAGAAATTGGCCGGGAGCTCTGCAGCGGCTGCGGCGCATGCGTCAGCGTATGCCCCTCACGCACCATCTCGCTCGTTGACGGAAAGGCGGCTGTCACAGGAATGGATTGTATCTCCTGCGGACATTGTGAGGCAGTCTGTCCCCAAACGGCGATCCGTGTTGCGGGGATCGATGAAGAGATGTCTCGCTATAAGACCTTTACTGCAGAGAAAGAGTGGCTCGCTCCCGGAAAATATAACACATCCGAACTGGTTCAGCTTATGGCCTCACGCCGCTCCTGCCGAAGCTTTACTGACAGACCGATAGATCTGGCAATGCTCGAAGACCTTGTAAAGATCGGTATCACAGCGCCGTCCGGTACAAACAGTCAGGCCTGGACCTTCACGGTCCTGCCTACAAGGAAGGCAGTGACTTCCCTTGCCGGACATGTCGCTTCCTATTACCGAAAACTAAACAGCACGGCAGACAATACCCTGCTCCGGCTCTTCCTCAGGCTGATTGGAAAGGGAGAGCTTGATGCCTATTACCGCGGCTATTACCGGAAGGTGAAGAGGGCGCTTGAACAGTGGCAGACTGAAGGCAAGGAACATCTCTTTCATGGATCCACTGCTGCAATTGTTGTTGGCTCCAGGCCCGGTGCAAGCTGCCCGGCTGAGGACGCCCTGCTTGCAACACAGAATATCCTGCTAGCTGCACACAGCATGGGACTCAGTTCCTGCCTTATCGGATTTGCCGTTGCCGCAATGAAGAGAGATCCATCTCTTGTGCAGTCACTTGGCATTCCGCCTGAAGAGCAGATTCATGCAGTCGTTGCCCTTGGTTATTCCGACGAAGTATATCAGCGCACAACCGGACGCAAGAACCCCATTCAGCGATATTTCGAGTGCTAAGGTCCGGGACAAAGGATTCAAAGAAGTCTTTTTACTGGTCGGTGTCACTCAGAACAGAATCGGGAAGTTCATTACTATCGTCAGGTAGCCCCGGGAAATGGGCAGCAAGTAATTCTCCAATTCCGGCAATTGCTTTAATTAATGCCTCGCAGGCTCGACCAGCCTTGATACCTGTTGCTACCTCAGAGACATAACGATCAAGCACCTGCTGCGTGATCTTCTCGTAAATTCCCTTGTCAGCCAACACGAACACTCTCCGCTCGAGCAGCGAAATATAAAATAGCACGCCTGTGTGTCCCTTTGTCTCATCTATCCCGTGTTCGTAAAACTCCCGCAGGGCAGCATTCCGCACGGCCCCTTCGATGCGGCGAGTCGGCGCCAAGTCGAGTGTCACTGCCTGGGCTCGCGAAAAATAAAGGAAAGAGAGCGGGAAAAATACTGCAGTCAGTGTCAGCAAATTCCATAGCGAGACGTGCAATAAGGATACACAGACCAGCAGAGACATTACAGCGCTTAATCCCAGTGCAGATGCTGCCTTGAGATCGTAATAGTTTCCGCTGGTGTTGGCCACGATTACCACGATCTCTCCGGTTGTACGCGTCTCGGCTTCACGGGTTGCCTGGACAATCTTCTGCTTCTGCTCTTCTTTGAAAAGTCGATCAGCCTTATGCATTACCATTTACCTGAGGCTCCTCCCCCCCCAAATTCTCCGCTACCACCTGAAAAGCCTCTGCTGCGTCCTCCACTGATACTGCTGACCATATCAAGAACACACAGCAGCACCTGCAGGACAATAAACAGACCTTTGAGAATTTTTCGGCCGGTTTCAAAAAGGGACAGCAGCAGGATGGGAAGGCCAACGAACAATAGAAACTTGAGCATAGTTCGAAACGTCCCGGGTGATGCAGAGAGAAGCCAGATGATATAGCCATACACCAAGACTATCCCGCCAATCAGGATCGAAAGAAGAACTAGTGCGGTAAGATTCGAAAGCTTTCCTTCCTCAGGAGGCGCAAACAGGAAGTCCTTGATTCTGACCGACAGAGGCTTTGCGTTCGTCAGTGAGTTCTTTCTGTTGGGTTGGACGCTGTCTGCATTTCTTAGGGCTGCGGCGCCAGGTGCGGACGTGTCTGTCTTCGAACTGAGGACAAGCGCTCCTTTCGGCTTTGCTGCCGTTTCCCTGATTCTCATCGTCGTCCCCTTTAGAATGCATTTGCTGTTAATGCCAGTAGTTATACTATGTCGCAGTTAAAAAGCGTATGCTAACTTCCGGCTTGCTCTTTTTTGCACATAATATCACAAGACGCTGCTTCTGAAAAGAATATATGAATTGATAAGACAGCAAGTCAGACAGAGCTTATAGCTCAGCCCAGAATACAAATACTGCTTTGCAAAGATATCCCCTCCTGGGTCTTTAGGTTATAATAAAAAACTTCTTAATCATGCACTACACTCTCTTTCTTATAGCGGCATTTTGTCTGGGCTGTCTGGCTGCAGTGCCTGCCGGTCCCGTGCAGATCGAAGTCTTAAGGCGGTCGATAAACGGCAACCTGAAGGCCTCGTTCATGGTTGTGTTCGGCGCTTTTTTTGCTGATCTGTCTTACGGTATCATCGCCTTTTTCGGGATCGCGCCTTTTCTCGAAAATGACAGGATCATGGCAGTCTTCTGGCTGGCAGGGGGTCTAATCCTGGGACTGCTCGGCATACTCAGTCTTCTGCACGGATTAAAGGACCAGGAGACGGTCGAGGCCCCTGCACATCTCGGGAGAAAACGCTGGGCTTTTCTGTCCGGGCTGACGCTTTCGGCCACAAACCCGGTGATGGTGCTCTGGTGGCTATCGGGTGCGCGTGTTTTTAAGGATGTCGGATTGATCACGGAATTAAATACCGAGATTGCCCTGTCGTTTCTTGCAGCCGGCAGTCTCGGGCTTGCCTCCTATCTCTCGGCCCTCTCGCTCTTTATCTACTGGGCCAAGAAGTTCATCTCCGCGAAAGCGCTCAGGAGGGTCAATCTCTTCTTCGGCCTCCTGCTCATCCTTACCGCACTTTATTTCCTCTATACCTCCTGCCATTCCCTGCTACATATCTGCTAGCTTTGATTTATTGTGCGAAGGGGCTTGCCTTCAGTCAGAGACTCGTATGCATCTGCAAAGAGAAGGGCTGCAGGAAGAAAGGCTGCGGCCAAATTGAGATTTTTGAACCTCCTATTTGGAATTTAAGACACAGAGCTGCTTTCCTGTAGCCGGCATGTACAGATCTGTGGCAAGCGGCTCTGACAGGTCAAAGCGTTTTTCACACTCCTTGACCCACTCGGTAATGGCAGAGATTCTCATTGGTTTCAGCATAAACCGGCAGCCCAAAAGCTCTGTCTGAAGTTTAAGCTCGGAAAGGTCATTTCCGGTAATCAACGCCTTGTTCCTGCTGCTGAGTTTGCATCCGCTCTTCTGCTGCATCTCAAGCAATTGCAGCCCGGTCATGGCAGGCATTCTGTGATCTGTTATGAGAATATCGGCACAGCGGTTATGCTGCGGGCAGCTCTCCGCATGTTCACGATAATACGAACATGTCATGGGAGTAGCTGCAGTCAAGACTTCATACCCCATTCTTTCAAGTACGGTGCGAAACATATCCAGAATTATGGCCTCATCATCACATACGATAGCTCTCGGTTTTCTCATAGCCCATCTTATCAAATAGCTCCGCAATCTGCAATGCCCTGTGTTCCCTGCTGCTGATTTTTAGCCCCAGAAATCTCCCGGCGTATTTGATTGAAAGAAATTATCTGATAGAATGAGAGCTACAAGCAACCGTTTTACGGTTCAAAAAAAGAGTCCCATTTTAATCAGGGAGGCAGCAATGATAAAGGCAAGACCAGAGGGATATCAGAGCGTTACACCAATGCTCGTATTGAAAGATGCACGCAAGGCCATCGAGTTTTATAAGCGGGCCTTTGGCGCTGTGGAGCGATACATTATGCCCGGGCCGGACGGAAAAGGGGTGATGCATGCCGAGATCCTGATCGGCGATTCGATTATCATGATGGGGGAAGAAAGTCCGAATGAGCCCTGTAAGAGCGCCGAGACCGCGGGAGGTTCACCGGTCAGTTTCTATCTGTATATTGAAGATGTGGACAACGCCTTTCAGAAGGCGCTTGATGCAGGCTGCGTTGTTAAGATGCCTGTTCAGGATATGTTCTGGGGAGACCGCTTCGGCTCACTGAATGATCCCTTCGGGTACAATTGGGGCCTCGCAACGCATACGAGGGACCTGACAGATCAGGAAATACAGGAGGGTGCCAGTGCCATGTTCGCGGCTATGGCCAAGAAATAGAGCGTCAGATTGTCCTGGACGGATGATTCCTAAGGGAATGCCCTTTGATAGGGAGCGTATGTTCCAGGTCCTGGCTGAGGAATAGCGCAGCGCATTTTGCCTCTGCCTGAGAGGCCGGGGAATCAGCCCAGTTTTTCCCTGGCCTCTTTTGCCCAGATCAGGCCTTCCTGTATCGAGGTTTCGATTGCCGCATACATCCAGTTGTCCTGCTGGACAAAGAAAACGCGCTCTTTAAAGGGCTTGCGCAGGCTGTCAATGATGCCATGGCGTATCAACCCCGGGCTCTGGATCGGCATGGGGTGGCCCCATCGCGCAATCCTGATATCCACGATGTTTGACGGCTCCAGCTTAAGCTGAGGCAGAATCTCCTGCCTGATCTGGCTCTCAAATTGTTGGTAATATTTGTCGAACGCATTGTCTAGGTAGAGATTGCTGCGTCCTTCACGATAGGGGAAGCCCCGATAGAGCGTTAAAACGGTGTGGCCGGGGCGGCCCTTTGCAGTTATATCCGGACGCGCGTAGCTTCCATAAATAACATCGGTAATGCCCTGCTCATCAGTCGCCTTTTCGATGTTGGGGTTGTCGACGGTGCCGTTGCCCAGCAGATAGTAATCATAAAATTCATCTTCTTTATAGGGTTGGTTTACCAGGACATTGGCCACCAGATAGGCATTGTATTTGAGATGCTCAAAGGCCTGCATACGCTCGGGCTCAATATCGCGAAGGATTTTCCTGACCACAAACTTCGGGCAGCCGACAATGGCCGCTTCAGCCTGGATCTTGACCGCCTTCCCGAGATGATTGATATAGGAGACCAGCACGCCCTGCCTGCTGACCTGCAGATCGAATACCAGCGCGCGCGGCCTGAACTGACTCAGCGGCACGGTTTCGGTCATCTTCCTGAGCGCTGCTTCGGCTATCGCACCGTTGCCTCCGGGCATGACATAGATATCGCCGAATTCGGCGGCATACGCGTTCATTCCGCCTGCTGCGCTCATTTGATCAAGGGTGCAGGCAAAGGTAGACCAGCAATAATGCTCAAGCGCGGTCTCTATATGCGGATGGAGTTTTGAGCCGAGCACCTCTTCCAGATGCTTCCTGAAGGTCATCCGGTCCAATTGCTTGAGCTGCTGCAGGACTTCCTCATTGGTCGGCGGGATTTCAGGATATATCTGTCCCTCTTTTTCTTCATTTACGTCTTCAAAGTATTTCCTGAGCTTTAAAAACTGCGCCTTGGCCTCCGGTGCTGTTTCGCCATTCCAGAAATTGGTGTACCGCCTGCCCTTAAGCAAAACGGGGTCTTCTTCTTTCTTGGTCCGCCAGATTTTATCAATGCCGATTTCCTGATAGAACTTAAGAATAGGGCTGTCCGCATCCTGGCCGCAGAAATAGGCTGCCGCAGTCGAATAGTCAGTGCCGCGCCATGACTGGCCCTGCGCATTGCCGCCGAAACGAGACCCCTGCTCGAGCATAACCGGGTTATAACCGCGCAGTTCATAGGCAGCGGTGATGCCCGCAATTCCGGCTCCAATGACAACCACGCGGGTCTTTTCTACCTCCTTAATACTATCGGCCAGTCTTTTAAGCCCGGACCTGTCTTTGCTCAGCAAATATTCGTGGGGGATTTCGGGGCGGTCTCCTCCAAACTCTTTCGGCGCGATATCGCCCAGCGTCCGGTCAAACGGAGAAAAGCAGAGGCCTTCCGGATTGGTGAGGGGATCTCTGTAGGCGTCTTGAAATTGGCTTGTCCCTTTCGGCATGAAAGAAGCGCAGCCCGACAACTGGGTGAGGATAAAGGTGTAAAGCCCGCCCTGACCAACAAGTTTTACTGCCTGACGACGCGTAATCGGTAAGTCCAGCCAATTCTTCATGATTGCCGGCCCTCCAACAAGTAGTTCCCCGCATCCAATCGAGTCCTGCGGGAAGATGCTGTTGAGTTTAGGAATTAAGTATCTGCCATGTCAAGCGGCCGCCAGGCATATCCAGCAATAAGTTCTGATAGGATATAATAGAGACTGGTTATTCAGATGCCGGCTGAATTTTGTTGCCAATAGCCTGCACTGACCCCAATAATGCAGATGAACGAAACGCGATCCGGCAGCGAACTTCACCACGAGATCTTCGGTTCGGTCCTCGACAGGACCGAGATGACGCCTTTTCTTCTTCTGCCGGCAAAAGAGTATGTGTCAGCCCTTGCGCAGGCTGCAAGGATTATGGGCAACCGCGGCTTCGACATTGTCCATGCCAATGATCTGCAGGAGAGTGAGAAGCAACGGGCAGGCGGATACATCGACCGTGTGTACCGGTATTTCCTCGACTGGCTCTTCCCCTTTGTGAAAAAGCAGCTCAATGGACTCGCCGGACTGCAGTCCCCCAACAATGCTCTCTATAGGCAATGTCTGAATGCCCTCTCTGAGATCGAGGCGGTATTGATGGATACGGAGTTCAGGCAGCTTGTACGCGCAGACCCGCGCCATCTTTTTCTGATGGCCTCGTCGCGGAGATACCAGCATGTCTTTTATGGTCATGAGGGCAGAGACTTCGACGTTCCGGGGGCCTGGCAGCAGATGGCCTGTTCAATGCTCAAGATGGCGCATCTTATCAAGTCGGTTGAAGAGGACAGCCAGGATATCAACGACTATGCCCAGCTCGGCTTCTTTCTTGAGGCTCAGGGCCAGAGCCTTGACGACCTGTACCAGTATGACTGGGACAATCCGAAACATATCCCTGACAACGAGCCTGCACAGACGGCCTTTGTGAAGGTCTCGACTTTCTTCCATAAGCTGAAGGAATCGCTGGCATTCGATCAAAGCGAGGGCTGCCTCGTCTTTAACAGCGGGGATGGTGTCCTGGTCCCTATCGCCCAGATCAAGGCCAGACTGAAGAGCCCGGAGAGCATGTTCACTAAACTCGGCAAGGACCTGGAGGGTGAGGCGTATGATATACGGGACATCCTGGCAATAACCTTTATCCTCAGGGACATGTATGACACCTTGAAGCTGTTCCACGCGCTCCAGAAGAGGGGCGTGATCCTGCAGGAAAACACCGCCTCCTATTCGATCACCCAGACCCTTTTCGACAGCCCCGAGAGCATGAAGGAGGCGGTGAGCCGACTGATGCAGAGTCTGGTTCAGTCCGGCGGTATCTACGAAATGCCGTCTGAAGGCGATCTGCTTGCCAATGCCCGGACGTTCTATGAGGCCCTAAGTGTTGACGCTGCAAAGAACCAGCACTCCTCAATCGGACATCGGAAGTTTCAGTGCAAGCTCGCCTACTCTGTGCCGATCCACCATGCTGCCGACACAAACGAGATCATGATACCCGGCACACCGGTCTATGCCTTTCGCGACCGGGTCAGCAAGAAGACCCAGCAGCATACGCTGGGGGTGGAGCTGCGCATATCTGACGAGCAGAGTTGGCGGGCCTCTGAACTGAAGGGAGACTCCCATCATGATGCGTATAAGTTCCGGCAGCTTGCTGCGGTGATGAACAGGATCTTTTCAGGCAGGTTCCCGATTGTGAATGAAAGTCTTGCCCGGCTCAGAAAAGATCAGGAAGCCCTTTTTCCCTAAGCTAACCCCTGCTTGGCATATAGATATTTCTTTCGGTAGACGGTGCGGTGATCGTTTTGGTATTGTAATTACAATATAATTACATCAGTCTGGCAGATCCAGGAGGTTCAGGATGAAGGTAAGCATTGTATCGATCGGTAACTCAAAGGGAATAAGAATTCCAAAGTCCATACTTGGGCAGTGTAATTTTAATGAAGCGGCTGAACTTGAAGTGGAGAATAATACGCTTGTGATAAAACCGATAAAGAAAAAAGTCAGGGAAGGGTGGGCCAGGGCATTTAAGGAAATGCATGAACGCAAAGAAGATCTGCTGCTTGTCGATGATTCTTTGAATATCGAAATGAAGGACTGGGAGTGGTAGCATGCAGTACGACGTTTATCTTATTAACCTTGATCCGACCATCGGCCATGTAAAGAAGACAAGGCCCTGCCTTATCATATCCCCTGATGAATTGAACGATAATCTGCAGACGGTCATCATCGCGCCGATGACGACCAAATCCCATGACTATCCGACAAGGGTAAAGCTGGCGTTTCAGAATAAGACCGGGTGGATCGTTCTGGATCAGATAAGAACAGTCGATAAGAAGCGGCTGGTAAAACGGCTCGGTATGATAGACAAAAAAAAGGTTCAAAAAGTTAAGGCGATTATCAAAGAGCTGCTGGTAGATTGAGCCGGTGCGGAACCAGCTGATGTTCGTGGACAGTTTCTTTAACCTGCATAAGAGATGATTAAGGCCTTATCAATACGCGCCGAGTTTATACTGGTCACCGTCTTTTCATTCGGCTATTTCTCTCTCAGCTCGATCATCTATTTCATCATGCCCCGCAACACTGCCCCAATCACGCAAAATCATCTCGCGTCGTTGACAGTTGTTGAGGTGGTGATGCTCGCCCTTGTGCTCTGGTTCCTGAAGGAGCGGGGCTGGGAGTTCGCTGATTTCAAGATCCGGCCGTCGGTCCGCGCAACTGCATCCGGCATTCTGCTGGCCCTCTTTGCCTACGGCTCGTATGTCATGCTCTGCTTGGTCCTCAACAGCATATCGCCGGAGTATCTGCAGAGCATCAGTCAGACACCCCTCACCAGCAGCGAGATCAGTTTTGCTCATATTATGGCCGTCTCGATAATCAACCCGCTTTACGAGGAACTGCTTGTCGTCGGATACGTGATAGGAACATTGAAGAGGATGAAGAACATAACCTATGCCGTGAACGTGAGCGTCGCCATCCGGCTTCTGTATCATCTGTATCAGGGGCCGCTCGGCATTATGGCGATTATTCCGACAGGGTTGATCTTTGGCTATTGGTATGCGAAGCGTGAAACGCTCTGGCCGGTCATCGTCGCTCATGCGTTCATTGATTTTTCGGGCTTGGCAGTCGCGCAGTGGGTAAAGTGATATGTCGCGGCAGCGCGGCAACATGGCCGCAAGGACCGTTGTTGTGAATACAAGGGAGAGGTAAGTGTCCACGATGATACGATCAAGAAAATGGGATATGTCCCTGATTCTCTCCTATTATTAAAGAGATGCTGGTAGATTGAGCTGGTACGGAACCTGCCGAGACACTCTTGTATTATTAAAATTAATAAGTTATTATAAACCATAATGTGGCGGATAAGAGAGCATCGGGATATTGAAAAGACATGCCGCAAGCTTCCGCGTGAGACTGTTAAGAAATACGAGCTCTGGAAAAACCTTGTCTTCCGGCACGGACCTGAGAAACTGAAGGAATTCCCGGGATTTCACGACGAGAAACTGAGAGGAGATCGCCAGGGTGAGCGATCATCGCGCTTGAGCTTGCAATACCGGGTTATTTATACCGTGGAAAAGGAAATTGTCACCGTGAAAGTTCTTGAGATAACGCCGCACAACTATTAGGAGGCAAATATGAAAGCGAAGAAGAAAGATGAGTTCGTCCCGGCCAAGCCGCATGGCGGACTGACTTCAGGCGAAGTTATCCGGATGCTTCGTGACCTGAAGGGGTGGACCCAGGAGGAGCTTGCCAAACGTTCCGGCATCAGCGCAACGAACCTGAGCCTTCTGGAAAATAATCGGGTAGAAATAGGCAAGAAGCGGGTTGAGCAGTTGGCAAAGGCATTCGGCGTCCATCCCGCGATCATCATGTTTCCGGAATATGAGGCCGCAGAGATTGAGAGAGCTGCCTGACACGGGACAGTTCGTGACCCGCACTGTGGTTATGGACACTAAAAAGCTGAATTGTGGAGTGCAGAAAGATGGGCGACGAGCTTAAATGTCAATAGGCAAGTCTGACCCCAATGTAACTCTTCCTTAATGAGTATTGGCAGCGTGTGGGCGATATGGCTGCCCTGTGGATACGAAGGAGCGGCAGACTTACAGGATTACTTTGTTTTATCTCAATGCCGGAAAAACTGAATTAACCTTTAAGCTCATGATATATTACCTCATTAAATTTATATACAAACAAGGCTGTTTTAATGAAGATAATATGCCCTTTTTGCCCTTTAATTTTGTGCGAATTAGATAGGATAGATTGAAACTGTTTGACTACTCAGGGGGATGATGTGATCAAAAACAAAATAATATCTATTGATCGGATTTCTGACAACCTGTTATCCAAGCTTGAAAGTAGAGATGTTGCGCTTTGGATTAGGTCTTTGCCTAAAGATTTTCGCAGCAAAGAGGCTCTCGTTGCTTTTCTGGGTTTACCATGGCGTATGGTTATCTCGGAGGTCTACTCCCCAGAGCTAATAGAAGCCTTGGAGGAAGGAGAAATCTCTGGTAAGCCGCTGATACGCAAACGAGGCTTCATCCGAATTATTGATAGTGATCCATCGCGTATCCCCTTGCCACAAAGATGCTTACCTATCTATCTATTGAATGGCCGACAGGCTGCTCCCGCCTCTTCGGGCTTCGCGGATAAGTTGAGGCAAATGACGATGCTGGAAGAATTGCGAAGGTCTACCGTGCGTGATATTCTTGTCATTTCTGCTGACGAAAAGCCAATTCCAGTGGAGCTGCAAGATCTTTGGTCTGCTGGGTTTCGCTCGTATCTTACTTTTGTCACGAATGTGCCGGATGCTGCTGTCATGTTGCAGGAGTGGCTTGGAGAATCGGATAGCTATCTTGCAATAAACCTTGTCAATATGCCCGTAATCCCTGTCGTTGAGGATATTCTGTCCCGTTATGGCACTACATATCCCGAGGCCCGACATGTCATTCGCATTCGCGACGTTAGCGGAGGCCTGCACAAGGTTGATA
Organism: Nitrospirota bacterium; assembly: GCA_016235245.1. Taxonomy (NCBI): domain Bacteria; kingdom Pseudomonadati; phylum Nitrospirota; species Nitrospirota bacterium. The sequence continues at coordinate 105,204 of JACRLO010000015.1, forward strand.
TAACCGAAACGGATGAGCCTGAACGGCCTATCTTAGAGCATTATTCTCTTATTGAGGAACGAGATTTGATACCACTCATGCCTGAGGAACTCTCCGAGGAAGATTTTATAGCATTTTTTCGAAACCCTGAGGCTTCTTGGCGGCCTTTTGCCGCTAATTTGCCATGGATTCGCGATATGCAGTGTAGATTGAAATTACGTGATTGTCTTAAGAAACTTGATACTGTTGGGGCTGAGGAGAATTGTGTCGCATATATCTCATCCGAATCGGGTGCCGGCGGAACAACGCTTTTACGAATGCTTGCTTGGGAATTTGCGAGAGAAGGATATCCAGTTTTAATGGCTAAATCAGTACCATTTGAGCCCGAAACGTTAGCTGTAGTGAATTTGCTGAGCCGCGTGCATAAAACTGTTGAGATGCAGCTAAGTCGCAATGCAGCTTCAACAGCTATTCCTGATGTTAATCAATCGCATGAGCACAAGCGAGAAGTTGCCTTACGCCGTTATGAGACGCCTTGGTTAATAGTATTTGACAGTCTACACTGGCAGTATCGAGATAGTGAACTTATTCGTTTCCGAAATGAGATGGAAAAATCAGGGCGTCCGGTCTGCATCATCGTTGTCACGGGACCTCTGCGCTCCCTGCCCTACCTCACCTCTTCGATCTTCAAACCCTTAGCAGAACTGAATCATGCCCTGGATCAGCCCGAAGCTCATGAGCTTGGTCGTCATCTTAATCAGTTTTTACGCGTTTATGGAAAGCAGCGCCATGATTGGCAGTGGGATGAATTTTACAGAGACCATACTGTGCGCTATCTCGAAGGGACCTCCTCATTTTGGGTTACATTATCTTTCTGGATTCAAGGTCAATATGATCTTTCGGAATCAATTCAACAGTGGATTTACCGCTCTTTCAAAGAAAATGCTGTCGATCGAACAATTCAGGAAGCTATTCTTGAAATTGCCGCCTTAAGTTCAGAGCGGCTTCCGCTACCTGAAGCGCTGTTGCCGGCATCTAAGGGCAAGTGGCCCGTGTCATATCTTCTTGAAGACAATAAATCAAGTCTTGCTGCGTTGGGTTTGGTGCGAATATCTACAAATGGAGAGAAACACTGGGCTCTTGTTCATGATATTTTAGGCCGGTTTCTGATTAACGCACTATTTTATGATTTTAAGATGCGTGAGGATCTCGGTTTTTCCGATGCTAAGGATGCCGAGCATTTACGTTTCTTGATACTGCGGGAGGTTTCATTAAAACCTGTTTTAGGGGAGCGCGCATATCGATCCATAGGAGAGGATTTCGCTACGGCTATTTTTAAAATCGATCCTGATCACGGGCACGGCAGCTTTGTCTCGATTTGGCGAGAGGTACTTGAAGCTCTTGATAAAATGCCGCGCTCACTCTGCGACACAAGTCGAGTATTTCGTCATCACACAGCTGTCTCTCGACGTCGAATTGCGAAGTTGGACGAAAGAATCTTTGGCGTAACTCTTGATGATAGGGAAACTCTTCTCAACCGAGCAATTGCAGACATCGAGTATGCACTTAACTTCATCGATTACGAGTCAGGTTTTGAATCGAACGTTAATTTGTTTAATTCGCTTGCTAACGCTTATCTGGATCTATCAGAGGTTGAGTCGGAGAAGGGAGCCCCGATCGAGCGTATAATTGAATTGCGTAAATTGGCGAATGATGTTACGCGTAAAGCGTATGCAGAGAGCCCGACCAATTCATTCGTCATAGAAACCTATGTAAAAAATCTATTGGAGAGCGCTCGACATTCTACTGGGCTTGCGATTGAACTTTGCATAGAGGCGCTTGGAATTCTTTTTTCAACACTTATTTCGAATGAGGCTGTATATCGCAGATCACAGCTGGGGAGTCTTTCCGAACAGGCATTGTCGATATTGTTTAAGCAGACCCCTCAGACGCTTCGAGATGTCGAACCGGCAAATGCGATCGATGTTTTGGTTATGGCATGGAAGGAACTTACTGAAGGGAGTGACTTCGCTTCTGGAATGGCCTTAACGGATGTTTCAGAGCTGAATCGAGAGAGAGCTCTGCATGTGTTAGCACATCCGGCGGGAAGAGGAAATATGCTGGTTATTAGGCTGAGTTACGATCTAATTTCTTTGAATCATCCTTACGTATTTAGGCAACAGTTGGAATTGATTGAGCAGTTGAATGCGACAAATTACCGGATTACGCCGCAATTAAGGCTTGATTACGCTATTCTTTTATTTCAGTGTGGCCGTCCAGTTGAAGGCGACAAACAATTCCGATCATTGCGACAGCTTTGGCGAGACGGCGAGCATTTTGTTCAAGTGGCGGAACGTTTGCGGTGGTTGCGTTCAGCTGAAGATGAGGCTTTGAAAATTGTCTATGCAGTCACGAGCTCTGATAATGTAGGCCCGACGTTTGCGAAAGTATCCGATTTTGGGA